>JAYVXN010000333.1:0-14304 GCA_043785085.1 Bdellovibrionales bacterium
TGGAAATGGGGATCGAAGCCGCACGTATGGCAGCGGAAAATGCCTGGGGCCAAGCGGTGGTGTACCGCGAAGGCCGAATCAAACGGGCCCCGTTGCTGGATTTAATGCAAGCTCCGAAACGTGTCACCGCCGATCATCAATGGCTTAAGCTGGCAAAAGCTTTGGAAATCTTTGTTTAACAAAAAACAAACCGAGCTATGACCGAACCGCAAAGGTGCTGTCTCGTTTCGAAGAATAACCCTGGCGGATTTGCAGGGTGAAGCCACAATGCCTCAGAGCGCGTTTTAAGGCACCAGTGCAGGCATAAGTCGAATAGACACACTGGGCTTCAGCCACATTAGTAAAAAAATGAATTAAGAATTCTTCACTCCAGAGTTCAGGAGTGGTTTTTGAACTAAAGGCATCAAACAACAGACAAGAAAAGCGCCTTGCAAACAGCGTGGCAGGTTCAAGCGCCTCACGCAAAACCCACTGGCCATTTTTTTGCCAAGTTTGTAAACACTGGCGAATCTCCTCGGGTGAAGTCTGAAAGTGCGTGGCCGTTGTCTGTAAAACCTGGTCGTATGTGGCTGTCAATGCATTCTCTTGGCCATCCAGCCAGCCGAGAAAACACTCTCTGAGTTCAGGCTCACTTTCAAAACTCTCCATGTAAAACGAAGACGCAAGCTCCGGATGTTTCAGCAAGCAGGCCGTGACGAGAAGTTCGTTATATCCTAGGCCAAGACCCATGGACAGAAATTGCGGAGAAAAGCCCTGCTCCAGCGCTGTCTCAATGGCGGTACCGTAGATATAAAGAGTCTCAGAAAAAGCCCCCCGCAGGCTATGCATGGACTCAGTCCAGCCTTGCGCCGTCAGATAGCGTAAGGAGGGACTGCCGTCCTCGGTGGTAATGAATTGAAATTTTTCCGTAGTCGAAGTCTCGTTCACGGCTCGGTTTTAGCAAAAACCAAGGGGTTGTGCACGAAATTTAGATGACAGAGCGGGGGGCTTGCTGCAATTTGACGCCTATGCAAGATCCCGCTCCTACTGCTCCACAAATCTGGCCACAAAACCGTCAAGATAAGCCGTATTTTCCCATCAGCCAGTTTTACCATCAGACGTTTGGCACGAAGGTCATTAAGATTCCTGTGTCGATCGCTGAAGATTGCCCGAATCGCGCAGGCTTGAAGGGCATGAAGACATGCATTTTCTGTGATGAATGGGGCTCGTTCGCCTATCCGGAAAGCATGAAAGAGACTTTGCATGAGCAGATCATCAAGCATCGCGAAAAAATCGCCAAGCGCTTCAATGCCACCAAGTTTTTAGTTTATTTTCAGGCTTACACAACCACGTTTACCCAGCTCGGAAAATTAAAAGACGGTTTTGAAACGGCCTTAAGTTTTCCGGATGTTGCAGGTCTTGTTGTCGGGACACGGCCCGATTGCCTCTCGACGGCTATTTTGCGCACCTGGAAAGAATATAAAGAGCGCACGTTTGTAGCGGTTGAGTTGGGTGTGCAAAGTTTCGATGATGATCAGCTCATTTGGATGAGACGAGGCCACACCGCAAGCCAGTCGATTTCGGCAATTGAAAAAATCCACCGCGAAACCGGAGTCGATCTCGGTATTCACCTGATGTTTGGCTGGCCCACCGAAAATGATAAGCAAATTATTGAGACCGCTCGGCTCTGCAATGATCTGCCGATCAGCAATGTGAAGTTGCATAACCTGCATGTTTTAAAAAACACGCCGCTGGAAGAACTTTATCATAAGGGCGAGTTCACACCGATCGACCTGGAAACTTATTGCCACCGTGTGGGTTTGTTTTTGGAGCATCTCTCTCCACGTATTGCCATTCATCGGCTCGCTGCGCTTTCCAATCGTTGGGAGGAGCTCGTTGCACCGGCTTGGACTCGGCATAAGATGAAGAGCTTTCAGCATATTATGGATTACATCAATGCCCGCGGTATCCGGCAGGGGAATAAGTTTTAGTCTACACCGTCAAAAACTTCAAAATCGCCTCAGCCTGATCCATCGCGTCCTTATAACCAATCTCGACCAATTGCCCACAATATTCCGGATCAAAAAGCAGGTAACTGGTCAGTTCAGACGATTCTTTCGATGAACCAAGCCCCCCCATAAGGTAACGTAAGACAGCCGGCAGACGGTGAAACTTATCACCCGCGAGATGTCCGATGTCTTGCGAGGGGCGAATCCACAGGACCTCAATCGCCCGCAGCGACAAGTCACTTCGCATCTGATTGGGAATATTTTGAAGTGTGTTATTCACGCGCAGCATACGCTCGAGATCCATTTCAACAGCGTCGAGCATTAGCGCATTGAGGACGACGCCAAGAATGCGCGCGATGGTCGGATCAATATGGCTTTCATCAACTGCTTTACTGTCGGGCCTGCGCACACTCACAACAATCAAGCGATCGGCGCCGAGGTGAATGGCGGGGCTTAACGGCGCAATATTTCGTAAGCAGCCGTCGCCATAATGGTCGTTACCGATAGCGACTGGCGGAAAAAAAATCGGAATGGCGGAAGACGCCATCACATGATCAATACCGATGGGTGAATGCTGACTACGTCGGCGCGTGCGATCCCAGTTGGGCGGATTATCTCCTTGAACGAACGTAATGCTATGGGCGTTGGAGTAGTTCATGGCGGAGATCGCCAGTGCTTGAAAGACACCGTTCTTGATGTTTTGGCCGATGCGCGAAAAATCAATTTGCTCTGAGAGGAGCAGTCGCAGAGGTGCTGTATCAAGAAGCGAGCGCGCCAGTTTTTTCGAGTACATCGCGCCCATCACGGCATCAAACAAAAATCGAAATCCCAGTTTTCCGGCGGTCAGCGGATCGGTGCGAAAGACCTGCTCCGTGCGCAGAGTGCACCAGAGTTTTGCTAAGCCTTCACAGGCCGTAGTGAATTCGTCGGCTCGAGCAGCTAAATAAGCGGCATTTATGGCGCCGGCGCTCACGCCCGTGATGATAGGAATGGGCTGGTCCAGTCCGCCGTCACGAGAGATATGCGCAATCGCTTTCATAACGCCGGCTTGATAGGCACCGCGGGCGGCGCCTCCAGAGAGAACCAGCCCAACCGGTTTGTTTGTCATGTTCGTCAAAATTTTCCCTTAAAACCCTTCGTCAACCTGAGATTCAGGTTCACTGCGAACCTCTGGTCGTTGCCCGTGGGCGCGCCAGTCATGCTCACGTTTGCCATTTTCATTTAATAAATTTCTTAAAGTATCAGTGGCCTCGTTGATCGCGATATGGATATCACGATCGGATTTGTGCACAAACACATCGTGTTTAGGAGGGTAGCGGACTTCGATTTCACACTGGTACGTCGGCTGGCCCCGGCCATTGCGGTTGTACTCGTTCACGAGAAAGACCATGACATGACAATGCGATCGGTTAGCCATGACTTCAGAAACGATATCTTCTACTTTACCGATGACATAGTTTTCAAGTGTTTCAGAGCGATCCATGTGGCGAAAGTTCACATCAATTTTCATTTTTACCTCCTCAGAGGAACCACTAACCTATAATTCATGATACCACGTGCAAGAGAGGGGTCAAATCGCTGTGGCTAAGGCCTGCCCCACATATGGTTTCAGTGCGGCGGCGAATAAATAAAAATACTTGGTTTTTTATGTCACAAATCATACGTTGGTCGAGGGGCGGCGACGTTTTTCACGCAACATAAGAACTCATTGCTAACGTATCCATGTCGTAACCGTGACATTCCCTGAATCATTTTTGTAGGAATCAAGCTGATGACTGAACAAAATTCTGCGACGCTACTCCGCAATGTGAAAGAAGATGAATTGCCGCTTCTTGAGGGTCAACATAAAGCCGCTTCAGCTATTAAGAAAATTAGTTCTATGTGTTCTTGTGATAGCCAAATTTAATGATCAAATCAGTTTTTATTTTGAATAGTGTACAACGCCCTCGTAAGAGCAGTCTTTCATATGCATGGGGCATTCTTTGCAGACTTCGCGGCAGACGCTGTTGACGTGTTTGCCGGCCGAGTCCTTGCCAGAGAAATTTGCTTTTTGTTCTTTCAGCCAGCCTTGGCACTCGGCCTTAGCATCTTTGTTTTCTTCTTTGGCGACTTTTTCGACTTTGCAGCCAGTGCCGCCGAAGTTGCTATTGGCGAGGAAGTCTTTGCCGGCGTCTTTCATTTCTTCATCTTTAACGACGTCAGGTTTTTTATCTGAACTTTTAACTGAGCCATCGTTGATGTTGATATTGATATTGGTTTTGCCTTTGCTCGCTTGCGGGCTGTCGAGGTCTTCTTCGGCATGGGCGAGAAAGCCAGTCATCACAAAACAGATTGCTAAAAAAATGCGTAACATAAATGAACTCCTTCTCTGTGTATTCTTCTCTGGGTCTTCTCAGTGCGCTGTCTGGGACAGCGTTTTATTTAAGCGTAACTTTCTAAAGGCAAACAAGAGCATACCAAATTTCGGTCGCCATAGGCGTTGTTAATGCGCCCGACTGACGGCCAGAATTTGCGTTCGTGAACCCACGCCAGCGGAAACGCAGCCGTCTCACGCGAGTACGGGCGATCCCAAGTCTCACGCAACACATCCGCCATGGTGTGGGGGGCGCGCTTAAGGGGGTTCATCTCTTTATCCATCTTGCCAGTCTCAATTTCGCGAATTTCACCCCGAATGGCAATCATCGCATCACAAAAGCGATCCAATTCTGCCTTCGATTCGCTTTCGGTCGGCTCAATCATGAGGGTCCCGGGCACCGGCCATGACATGGTCGGAGCATGAAAACCATAATCAATCAGACGTTTTGCGACGTCTTCCACTTCAATTCCAGCGGCTTGTTTTAAGGGGCGAAGATCGATGATGCACTCATGCGCAACCATGCCGTTTTTACCTTTGTAGAGCACTTGGTAGTGGCTGGAGAGGCGAGTTGCGATGTAATTGGCATTGAGAATGGCTACTTGCGTGGCTTTTTTCAAACCACTGCGGCCCATCATGGTGATATAGGCCCACGAGATTGGCAAGATGCCGGCACTGCCCCAAGGAGCGGAGCTAACGGCACTAGGCTCTTTGTGTTTACCTGGTTCCAGAATCATTTGATGATTAGGCAAAAAGGCTTTGAGATGTTCGCGCACGCCGATCGGACCGACACCGGGACCACCGCCGCCATGCGGGATACAAAAAGTTTTATGTAAATTCAAATGGCAAACATCGGGGCCGAATTCGCCAGGGCGACAGAGGCCAACCAGCGCATTGAAATTGGCGCCGTCCATATAAACTTGGCCGCCATTTTTATGTACGATATCGCAAATGTCTTTAATGCCTTCTTCAAAAACTCCGTGTGTGCTCGGATAAGTGATCATCAAGCACGAGAGGTCTTTAGCATGCTGCTCAGCTTTTGCGCGTAAATCAGAGATGTCGACGTTACCTTGATCATCGCACTTGGTGACAATCACTTTCATGCCGGCCATGACCGCGCTGGCGGGATTGGTACCGTGGGCGGAGCTCGGAATCAGGCAGATATTGCGATGGCTTTGCCCGCGGGATTCATGAAAGCGGCGAATGGCGAGCAGACCAGCATATTCACCTTGTGAACCCGCATTGGGCTGCACGCTCACGCCCGCAAATCCAGTGAGTTCAGCGAGTTGGCCTTCCAGTTCCTTAATGAGCTTCACATAGCCTTGCGCCTGAGTGAGTGGCGCAAATGGATGAATGTTAGAAAATTCTGGCCAGGTCACCGGAATCATTTCGCTGGTGGCGTTGAGTTTCATCGTGCACGAGCCAAGCGGAATCATCGAGTGCGCAAGAGACAGATCTTTCACTTGCAGCCGAGTGATGTAGCGAAGCATCTCAGTTTCTGAGTGATAAGAATTAAAGACCGGATGCGTGAGGTAGCTTGAGTGGCGAACCAGCTGCGCTGGTAAATACTCACGTGCTGAGTTTTCGATTTCATCAAAATTCACTCTCGAAGCGGCGGTCTGCGTGTGAGTTTCACGAGCGCCATGAAAGATCTTCCAAAGAGTTTCAACGTCTTCACGCGTGCTGGTTTCATCAAAAGAAACTGCGATCGTCAAGCCATCCATCTGGCGTAAATTAATATGCATTTGCCAGGCTTTTTCCATGACTTTTGCCGTGGTCACTTGATCGGGGAGAGCAATTTGTACGGTGTCGAAAAATGCTTCACTCTCCACAATTCCCAGTTTTTGTAAGCCGCCTGTGAAAATACTGGCGAGACGATGCACCCGCTGAGCGATGCGCTTTAAGCCTTCGGGACCGTGGTAAACGGCATACATACTCGCCATGACGGCTAGGAGGACTTGAGCTGTGCAGATATTGCTCGTCGCTTTTTCACGACGGATATGTTGTTCACGCGTTTGCAAGGCGAGTCGCAAGGCGGGCTTGTTATGGGAATCAACGCTGACTCCGATAATACGGCCAGGGATTGAGCGTTTAAATTCATCCTTGGTTGCCATATAAGCGGCATGCGGGCCACCGAAGCCGAACGGAACGCCAAAGCGCTGTGAGCTGCCGATGACGACATCTGCGCCCCACTCTCCGGGGGGTTTTAACAAAGTGAGAGCTAAGAGATCAGCGGCAACAACAATGCGAACTTTTTCTTTTTGCGCATGGCTGACGAGCTCAGAGTAATCGTAAACTTTTCCGCCGCTGGCCGGATATTGAACCAGCACGCCAAAAATCGAATCATCAAAAGTAAATTTGCGATGATCGCCGACCTTGACGTGAATTCCGAGGGGCCCCGCGCGAGTTTCAAGGACTTCGATGGTTTGCGGGTGGCATTCCTGAGAAACTAAAAATGTTTGCGCGGCTTTTTTATCGCTGCCATGAAACGCTAAAGCCATCGCTTCTGCGGCGGCGGTACCTTCATCAAGGAGTGAGGCATTGGCAATCGGCATGGCCGTTAAGTCCATCACCATGGTTTGAAAATTTAGGAGGGCTTCAAGGCGCCCTTGAGAAATTTCTGCCTGATAAGGAGTATAGGCGGTGTACCAAGTCGGATTTTCCAGGATATTTCGTAAAATCACCGTAGGGGTGGTGGTTCCGTAGTAACCCATCCCGATAAATGATTTATAGATTTTGTTTTGTGAAGCGAGATGGCGCGCACTTTTCAGCATCTCTTGCTCGCTGACAGCGTCGGCCATGTCGAGGGTATTTTCACTGTGAATTTGCGCGGGAACTGTCTTTTTGATTAATTCATCCAATGACATTAACGCCATACTTTTAAGCATGGCTTGGATTTCAGTGTCATTTGGCCCAATGTGTCGATGGATGAATTCGTCGCGCTTTTCGAGCTCGCGTAAGGAAAGTTTTTGAGACATGAGTCCTCCAGAAAACCAAGAAACGTGGCAATTAAATGAGGCCTCGTTTGTATCATGATTTCTGAGGAAAAATCACCAGCAAATAATCTGCTGGTGTCAGGAGCCTACTAGGCCTGCGTTTTTTTGCGAGAAGCCTTTTTAACTGAAGTTTTAGCAGCAGTTTTCTGGCCCATATTCTGGCCCATATTCTGAGCAGATTTCTTATCGGCACCGTTAGCGCTCGCCTTTTTCTTTGCTGTTTTTTTAGCTTTTGCCGTGGCTTTTGAGGTTGAAGCAAAGCCAAAGCGAGCTTCAGTATCGTGCATCGTCTTTTTCAAAATCTGTAAGAACTTATTTACTTCAGAATCGACTTGTTTTTGCGCTTCAGCAACGCGAAGGCGCATCTCATGGAAGCGTTGCTCAACAACTTTAAGGCGGGTTTTAGCCTGCGGAGAGAGTTTTACGTGCAAGTCAAAACCCCGAATATCTTGCGTGATCTTGTGCAGCTCAGTCTTGAGATATTCAGTGTCTGTGAGCTTTAAGAGTTCTTTTTTGATCGCTTTGAGATTGACCTGGGTATTCATGACGTTCTCCTTGGCGAAATGGCGAAATGGCGAAATGAGATGATCTAAGTAGCTACCCGGTTATAGGAAGGGTGTCGAGTTAGTTTTTAAGTCTTCGGCGCTCTGCACCAAATAGCCTTTGAGGGTATTGAAATTGAGTCCCTGGCCATTCACCAGCAGCGGAATTTGCACGACCGGAAACGCTTGCCCCACTGGGATTTTGGCCGGCGCTAACAGGCTCACTAGGAACATCGGTAACAATCCTAAAATTCGTTGCATAAAACCAACACCTCGGGAACGACGGTCTTGAAAGCGGCGGTTGAATTGACTACAACAGAATCGTCTTTGCGAGCTGCCAAAGGCATTTGCAAAACTCAGCCGACCATTCGGAGATTCTATCCTAATGCAAAAAATCTCACGCGCACAGTTTTTAGAAAAACACTGGCAGGCCTATCCCAGAGTCGGTTCAGGAATTCTGAGTTGCCGTGAAGTGGCCGATTCGGCTGAGCCATTTTGGCTGGGCGGCCGGATCAGCGCTCTCACTCAATCAAGCTTGACCCTGACCTCTGACGGCCGCCGAGTCCTCGTCAACTCCGCTGCGCAAACGACGATGATCTTCACTTGGCCCGGTGATGCGCAAGTCATGCCGTCGATGAGCTTTGACCATGATTGGCTTCGACTGGGGGATCTGCTTTGCGCCGAGTGCCGCTGGGACCAGCAAAAGCAGCTGATTCTTGAGAAAGTGCTGCTCTTAGTACCGGCGGGGCCAGCCACGGATCCGCTTGAGTTTACAGTTGAACGAAGTCAGCAGTGGGCTAAGTTTACGTCCGTCATTCGCGATTTTTTTACGCAAAATGGTTTTATCGAGGCGCAAACGCCGACGTTAGTGACATCTCCAGGCACGGAGCCTTATTTGGAGGCTTTTCACACCAATTGGCAAAACGGTTCTGACGTGAAAGAACTGTTTTTGCCGACAAGTCCCGAATTTCACCTTAAAAAAATGTTGGTCGCCGGCTGGACAAAAATTTTTGAAATAAAATCCTGTTTTCGCAATGGTGAACTCAGCTCGCACCATCAAGCTGAATTTCTCATGCTCGAATGGTATCGCGCTTTTGCGAATCTTGAGCAAATCGCTACCGATGTCGCAAATCTTCTTCAATTTATTCAGACGGGTTTTCTGGGCAGTTCAGCTGAATTAAAAGTCGCTGAGGTGACGATGGCTCAGCTCTTTCAAAAGTATCTAAATTTTTCACTGACCCCGGCGACCACTGCCGTCGAACTACAGATGCTTTGTCGGCAAAAGCACACAGATTTTTCAGCAAATGACTCGTGGGATGATTTGTTTTTTCGCCTGTTTTTAGAGCATATCGAAAAACATTTGGGCCAGGAGCAGCCGCTGATTGTGCGAAATTACCCACCCTCGCAAGCGGCGTTGTCGCGGCTAACCAAGGAGGGTTGGGCCGATCGATTTGAAGTCTATTGGCGCGGGCTTGAAATGGCCAATGCCTTTCATGAGCTCAATGATCCAGAAGAAAATCAGCGCCGTTTTTTGTCGGACCAAACGACCAAAATAGCGCTCGGCCGCAAGCCGTTTCCAGCCGAAAAAGAATTGCTCGCGGCACTCCGCTATGGACTGCCGCCTTCGGGAGGAATTGCGCTAGGGGTCGACCGACTTTTTATGGCTTTTTGTGAAATTAAAAATATTTCGGAGACTCGGGCGTTTCCTATGAAGCCCGAAGAGAAGCCCGAAGAGAAGCCCGACTGAACGACTATTCGCCGCCCTTATTGATTTCCTCTTTCAGTTCTTTTCCGACTTTAAAAAACGGCAACTTTTTTTCTTGAACGTTGATCACTTCGCCCGTGCGCGGGTTGCGGCCCTTATAGGCGCCGTAGTCGCGATTGACGAAAGAACCGAAGCCACGAATTTCAATTCGATCGTTGCGCATTAATGCCTCAACCATAGAATCAAAAATCGTATTCACAACCGTTTCGGCCTTCACGCGTGTGATGCCGGCTTTTTCAGAAATCAGGTTGATTAAATCTGCTTTCGTCATGGCGAATTCCTCGTAATCTAGGTAAAGCATTGAAACTATTAAAATTATAGAGGCCTAATTGATACGATTCCAAACAGTTTTTTGCGTATCAAGGTGATTTCTGGCCATTTCCAGAATAAATCACCCTGTGCGGCGATGAACTCAGGGGGGGCGGAGCATTTACGCCTTGCAGAATAGTCGGTTTTAGCCCACCGACGGTCACGCCCTAAGGTTACAGGGCGTAATCGTCAGGAACCAGACCGCGGGTGTAATGCTCGTTGATGTAACATATCGAAGCCAATAAGAGGACAAACAGAATCATCGTATGTGCCTCATTCAGAGTTGACCAGTACAGACCTGAGGCGTGAAAGGCAACTTGGCTGGCAATCCCGCCAGAGACAAAAACCCGATGCCAGAAGTGGGTGCGTGGAATTTCTTGCCACACCCGGTAGGTCGACATCAGAAATCCGCCGATAAAAGCAAAAAACAGCGCTAAGCCAGCGATGCCTGATTGCGCGAGAATGGTGAAGTAAACATTGCCGATAGCGGGATCAAACGACTCGGTTTCGGTACTTTGTAGACCGGTGCCAATCCAGAGATTTTTTTGCCACAGGTCGACCTGGCGGTTGATTTGCGCTCGCTGTAAATCGGCCCGTTTCATTTCGGACGATTGCATTTCTCGGGCAAAAAATTCTGGAGATTCTTGCGTGAAAACAATCGCGCTGAAGATTAAAATACCGAGAGCCGCAATCAGCATAAATGGCCGCACTGATTGTAAAATGGTCACGACGATGACGCCGATCCCTGCGGCCAGCCAAATCCCCATGCGGTAAGTCCAAAATAGCGCGAGGCTCATGATGAGGGTAATGAGGAGGGCTCCCCATTTGACACTTCGTAAATCGCGGCGATCGGCTTGTAAAAATGTCGCAGCCGGTATGGGCAAAAGCACAGCTAAGATGGTACCGAAAGTTTCAGGTGAGCGGAAAAATCCTGAAGCACAGAAAAAAGCAGAGTGTAAAACCGGCGCCGACTGCAATGCCAAGTTGCGAAGGAGATCTTCACCTGTAAAGTGTTGCCAGATGCCATAAAGAGAGGCGGCCACGGCAAAGCCGATTAAGATTCCAAAGACGCGATTCAGGCCGGGAAATAATTCCCAGCAATAAGCGAACATATAAATTAAAATCACCCAACGTAAATGGCCGACACTTTCGAGTGCATCGGCCCCAGTACTGACACTGAAAATTCCGGCGATCCCAACGGCGACGAAGCCAATCAATGGAAAGTCGTAACCGACACGAAAGAAATGAAACTCACGATTTTTACTGAATCGATCCACGAAAATATAAATGGTCGTTAAAGCGGCGAGGGACCAGCTCGATATTTCTAAAACGGCACGGCTAGTAAATAGGGCGGCGGCGGCAATGATCAGCAGCCACGGAATTGGTGTGCCGAAAACCAGCTTGGCATAATAGACCGCCCATTCCCGCGATGATTCCGCTTTGAGGTCACGGATCCATCGACCAGAAACACGTTCATGCGATTTTGCGCTCGGGGTGACTAATGACGTGGAATTCATCTTACATGCATCCTTGCCCGCAATTCGAAACTTGCCGTGGTCTGACAGGCCTGCCATTAGCGGGATTTGTAGCGACCGGTGTCTCTTAAAATTGTATAGTAGGCGTTGATCGTTTCAATGATCATTTTTTCGGGATCGAAAAGATTTAAAACTTTTCGACGGGCGCTATCACCGATTTCAAGAGTCGGCAGTCCCCCCGAGAAAATGTCGAGTAACAAGGTCATCAATTCATGGACATCTGCTGGACGAATTAGAAATCCATCCTGACTGTGCTCGACAATCGTCGACATTGGACTCACTTCAGAGCCGATGATGACCTTTTTTTGCGCCATCGCCTCAAGCAAACTGGGCTCAAAGCCAGTGGTGCGTGAACTTAAATTGACGAACACATCAGCCAGGGCAATGTAGTCGGGGATATCAACACTCCTCACCGCGCCCGTCATAATGACCTTATTACCTAGGGCTAGGTTCAACATCGCAAATTCAATATCATGAAATTTGGGACCGTTGCCGACGATGATCAGCCTTGAGTTTGGTTTCTTAATCACCACTTGTTCAAACGCATCAAGTAGACTGGTGATTTCACCCGTCTCAGTCATGTCGGTAATGGTGACGGCAACTTTGGCGTGTTCCGGAAGTTTCAGTTCTTTACGGAGTTCATCAGATTTTTCTCTTGGCGAAAGATCTCCGACCTCAATGCCATACGGCACGGCATGGATGCGCGCATCGGGATAAAGGTAGTAGCGTTCCAGGACAATGCGCTGTTGAGGGCTGGTCACGAAGACTCCATCGGCAGTTTTTAACAATTGCCGATCGCCGCCAAAAAAAGTTCTTAAAAATTTGTAAGCCACGGCGACGCCGGTACTGATCAAGCTGCCCAGCGTTTCGTGACCCATCGCCAGGATCGAGAAGATTTGCGACATTTGCGTTGCTTCAACGTCATAGGCGACGGCAACGCCGCCATATTGTTTTTTATATTTGCTGATGCGATAAGCAGCCGCATCCACACTATGTATTATATGAAAGGGATTGGCTTGGTGAAGTTCGACGAATTTGTTTTTGACCAATTCACCGAAGCTCGGGCGCCGGCCGAAAAAGCGCCCTTCTTCGACGAAGTAGATTTTCACTCCGTCTTGCTCGGCTTCGGCTTTTCCGAGGGGATTTTGCGCGGCTAAAACCGTGACATGATGTCCTTTGTTGACCAGACCGCGCGCAATCACGCGCAAAAAACTATGCGAAGTCGCGCGCCCGGCGATCGGGAAATTTCGCGCCATAAGACAAACATTGAGTTTTTGCGGAAGAGGCTGCTTGGACATTCTGGTTTATTATCCTACAGGCGGCCGCCAGCCTCAATCATTTCAAAATTTTTTGCGAAAGTCCCTGAACGTAGAGGCGGCTCATGATGTTTCCTGGGTGATCGATGACCTCTAGTCGGGAAAACTCACTGAGTTGCGCTGAAATTTCCTGGCGCAGCACTGCATTCGTCAGTGCTTGCCGCCAAGCGCGACTCAAGTCTGTGATCGCCAGTGGACTGATCACCGCATGGCGCTCATGTTCAAGTGGCAAAGTGTCTTGTGCGGCCTGGGAGGTGCTCATTAAAATCAAGGCGCGTTGTTTGAGGGCTTGGCGAACCAGGTACGTATAATAGAGATCTTCTGTATGGAGAGTTGCGATAAAGACAAAGGTCGCGCCGCTGATCAAACCGCGTTCTTGCTCTGGCAGAAGCTCGCCTGCAATCAGCACTTGGCTATCGAGTTGCAAATCTGCCAAGCTCGCCAGATAGCGCTTACGTAAGCGCGGCGGAATGCGCCCCCAGCCGCCACCGAAAATGACGCCGACGCGCGGATCAATGCTCAGAATTTGACTGAGAAAGGCGAAGAGAAATTCTGGATTTTCGTGTTTATCAAGGCTTCCTGGGATCAGTACGTATTTGTCGTGCGCGTTTAAAAAGTCCGCTTGGTTATCTGCAAACTGAGTATCGACAGTCAGCTCATCTGCCGCACCGCCTTCTTGAATTGAAGCGGTGACCGGCAAAACCGCTAATAGCTGATGTTTGAGAGTCGGCATTTTTATTTCTAAAACATTCTTCTGCATCTCATTGGCCACAGTGATGACATCACTCAGTCGCAGGAGCAATTGATAGGCTTTGATCTCCGCAGGCCGAAGATTATAGAAAGATGAGACCAAAAGCGGATCACCAAGCATGAATTTAAATCCAGGTAAGGCATTCATGGCATTGGTCCATCCAGAAAGTGCCTGGGCATGCGGTTGCACGATATGAATAATTTCAGGTCGAAATTGCATTAAAAGTGGAGCGACTTGCGGCAGCTCCAGCCAACTCCAATTGCGAAATGGGCGCAGGACTTCTATACGCGGATGGGCGGGCGGCAATTCCCGGCCATGCCGATAGGTCGAAAACACGCGAATATCATGTTGCTGATCCGCCAGTGACAACATGAGGTCATACGAAAAACGCGCAATAAAATCGGCATCTGGAGGCAGGTTCTCTGTAAAAAAGGCAATGCGAGCCATCGATTGGCCTTTCCACTCAACTCAGCCGCAACAGGGCTAAGTCAGGCATTCGATAATGCGCGGGAGAATGCGCTTATTGGCTTCGGGAATCGGCAATGCATGGAGATCATTTGGATCAATCCAACGCAGCTCCATATGATGCACGGTCTTTGGCTCACCCTTCCAAAAAAGCACTTCAAAAAACAGGATGATGATACCCGTATCACCATAAGAATGCGTGCTCGCCATTTTAAGTTCGCCAATATCTGCTTCAATGCTGAGTTCTTCTTGCAGTTCCCGCTTCAGGGCGACTTCGGGACTTT
>JAYVXN010000334.1:0-4596 GCA_043785085.1 Bdellovibrionales bacterium
AAGGCTATTATTTGTGAAATCAATGAGGATGCCTTGAACGCCGGACAATCAAGCGCCGCGCGTATTTTTAAGATCCTTGAAGACTATGGCTATCGGCGCGCCAAAAAAATGGAACTCAATTATCTTTTTTTGGCGAATGGGCTCGAAAGTCATTTGTGACACAGGAACCGGCTAGACTTGGCGGAACTTTCTATTTCAAGTACCGTTGAGAAATGCGTATCGCTTTTGTTATTCATGATTTAAACAATTTCGGCGGGCAAGAACGCTCAACTCTTGAGATTGTCTCGCGGTTTGCGCAAAACCACGAAGTCCATGTCTTTGCAAGTTCATTTGCGGCCATCCCCGAGGGAATCCACTGTCACCGGGTGCCGGTGCTTGTTCGACGTCCGTTATTTTTAAAAGATTTTTTCTTTCGAATTTTCGTTTTTTTTCAATTACTATTTCGGAAATTCGATCTTGTGCATGCCACAGGAAGCTGCAGCCTTTCTGCTGATATTATTACCGTACAGTATTGCCAGTGGCGGTGGTCAATTGAACGAAAACATCTGGCGAAAAGCTTCAGCGCACGGCAGTTATTGGCCGAATTTCAACTTCAATATGATCTTTGGAGCGAGCGCCTCATTTTCTACTTTTTACGCAATAAGAGCTTTATCACTCTTTCGCCAGAAGTCAGAGATGATTTAAAACTAAATTTCGGAATTCAGGATGTTACGGTTATTCCCCATGGGGTCAACGCCGTGGAGTTCTCACCTAACCCGTCTGAACGAATCAAGACACGAAAAGAATTGGCTTTTGCCGATAACGAATTTGTCCTTCTCTTTGTCGGAACCTTCGAACGAAAAGGTCTGTTTTTTCTCCTGCCGGCATTTTTTCGCCTCATGACTGAGTACAATCTCAAGCTTTGCGTCGTTGGTAGTGGGGCCATTGAGAAAGCGACTGCTCTGGTAACGAAAAACTCAGCGAGCCAAAGAGTTGTCTTCACCGGCCATAGTAAAGAAGTCAGTAAATACTACCAAGCCGCCGACGCTTTTATTTTACCGAGCCTCTATGACCCCTTTGGCCTGGTTGGTATTGAAGCCCTTTCTTCCGGACTCCCCTCCATCGTTTCAGTGCAAAGCGGAGTCAGTCACCTGATTAAAGAGGGTGAAAATGGATATCTTTTATTGCGGCCGCATTCCTGCGATGAAATCTATGAAAAACTCCGATTGCTTCTTGAGAATCGGAAAAATTTAAGTGCGATGCAAAAGCAAGCCCTTGCGGCGATAAAGTCGCAAACTTGGGAGCAAATATTCCCAAGTTATGAGGCCATTTTTAGAACTAAAGGTGGGTCGTGAAAGTTGTTTTAATTTCTCATACTTATATTACCAAAATGAGTCAGAAAAAACCCCAAGCAATGGCCAGATTTACGAGCCAGCTGGCCGTCATTACTCCTAGGCGGGTGCCAGACACCCTGCGCACCATCGAGCTGGAAACTTTGCCTGACGCACAATTCGAATTGATCGGTATCGATAGCTTCCTAAATAA
The DNA here is from genome assembly GCA_043785085.1 of Bdellovibrionales bacterium. GTDB lineage: Bacteria > Bdellovibrionota > Bdellovibrionia > Bdellovibrionales > JAMPXM01 > JAYVXN01. The sequence goes on from JAYVXN010000334.1 coordinate 1,525, forward strand.
ACATAGTGCTTATCGGCTGTATCGACCCGCTGAAGTTTTGGATCATTTGACACGCCTAAAGCCTGACGTCGTCATTCTCGAACAAGAGCCTTATAGTTTATCGAGTTTTCAAATATTACGACTGAAGAAGAAATTGGGATTTAAAGTGATCTTGTTCAGCTTTCAGAATATATTTAAAACGTATCCGCCACCATTCAATTGGGCCGAAAAATATTGCTTAAATGCGGCTGATCTTTTTTTAGGTGGCAGCGGCAGTGTGCTACCTGTTTGGAAAAAAAAGGGCGTCCGCACTGAAATGATGCGAGTCCTGGCGCAAGTCGGTGTGGATCTCAACGAGTTTTTTCCGATGAACTCTGAACTGATGAAGGCAAAGTTTGGCCTCAAAGGCTTTGTGTTTGGGTATGCTGGTCGATTTGTCGAAGAAAAAGGCGTGCACATTCTGATCGACGCGTTTGCAAAAACTCCATTTGCTGAAAAAGCCCAACTGGCGCTTGTCGGCCGTGGTCCATTTGAAGACGAACTCCGCCGTCAGTGCCAGCAGCTGAACTTGACCGACCGGGTTCATTTTATTTCTGGACTTAAACATGATCAAATGCCCGAAGTGCTCAACGCTTTTGATGTGCTGGTTTTACCCTCACTGATTCGCAAACATTGGCGAGAACAGTTTGGGCACGTCATCATTGAAGCACTGGCCTGCGGCAAACCCGTCATCGGCTCAGATACTGAGCCAATCCCTGAGGTGATGGGTCCTGGTGGTCTTGCCTTTAGAGAAGGAGACGCAGAGGAGCTTGCGGCGGCACTGTCGCGACTTTTTTTTGAAAAGGATCTTTATCAGAATCTCTCAAAAAAAGGCATGGAATTTGTGACTCGTGAGTTCACGAATGAGGTCATTGCCAAAAAACTTTGTGATTTCGCACAAGAATTGGCGCTTTAATATGAATCGTCTCTGGAACATGTTTTTGCGAGTCTTGGAGTTTCTTTTAACCTTCAATTGGCTGACGCAAATTCGCCTGAGACTGAAATCTCGCAGTCGCTATGTTTGCCGGGGCCTCACCCGTTTGAGGATCGCCCCTTCCGCCACCCTCCTGCCGTCAAAAAAGACAAACTACATCGGTCTCAGCCTCTACGACGGGAACTCGCAGCCTTTGTTGGTGACGACTCTCACGGCAGGCGAAAATTCCACCTGCGATTTAAGCGGTGTCATCTTTGGACGTGGATGCATGATCAGCGTGCGGCCAGGAGCCTTGCTGCGAATTGGGCAAAACTCCTATATTGGAGATCGTGGCCTCATTGCTGTTAGCAAGTCGCTCGAAATTGGTGCCGATTGCGCGATCTCTTGGGGTATAACGATTCTTGACGACGACGGGCACGTTTTAGAGAATGCCGAACCGTGTCTGCCGATTCGGATCGGCAACCACGTGTGGATTGGCTGTAACGTGACAGTGTTAAAAGGTTCGACCATTGGCGATGGATCTGTCGTCGCTGCCGGCGCCGTCGTCTCAGGTCAGTTTCCGGAAAAATGTCTGATTGGCGGCGTTCCAGCCAAAATTTTACGACAGAATATTCAATGGACGAATCCGGGTGAGTGAATCGTGAGTCGCGCCAAGCGGTCTATATTTAATTTCTCGACTCTGCTGATTTTCAATCTCTTGCTGATTCTCACGGGATTTGTCACCACTCCGGTGATTTTAAATTTTCTCGGCTCTGAGGCTTTTGGCGCCTTTCGCGCAATGAGTGATTGGTTCGGCTATCTGGCATTGATCGGATTTGGACTGAATGGCGCCCTCTTAACGGCGTTTACACGGGCCTTTTCAAACACGCCAAAATTTGCCCCAGGCGAAACCTTTGCGGCCGGCGTGCAAGCCTATACACGGATCATGTGCTGGACACTGCTCGCCGCCATTGGACTTTCGTTGTTCATGCACCACATTGTTCCAGTGAATCCGACTCTCGCAAAAAATCTGGATTACGCTGCATGGATCACCTGCTTCGGCTTTCTCCTCATTCCGCTTTCGCCAATTCAATTTTACTTAGAGGCAAGGCAACGCGGCCATTTGGTCAATCTCACGATGAGTTTGCAGCGCTTAATTCTCGCGGGATTATCTGTCTACCTCGCTTGGATTGGCTGGGGCATAGCGGGCCAAGCCCTTGCATCAGTGCTGAGCACAGCGCTGTTTTTTTTATTTTTGTCGCTCACTGTACGCAAAGACCCCAGCTTGATTAAACCGAAAAAAATAAGTCCCGATTTGGCCGGTGACTTAAAAAACAATTCCAAAACATTTTTTTTAATAGAAATTTCTGGCCGGCTGAGCATGTTCTCGGACAATATTCTAGTGGCATTCATTGCCGGCCCAAGCCTGGTGACGCAATTCTTTGTAACGCAAAGACTGATGCAGGTTTTGCAAGGACAATTGATGGGTTTCGGCAATTCCTCTTGGGCTGGCCTTGCTGAATTATATCAATCCGGTCAACGCGAAGTTTTTGCCACGAAGGTCTTGGAAATTTCAAATGCGGTTGCCAGTTTCTCACTGATCGGACTGATCCCGATCGCGGTCTTAAACTCTGAGTTCATCGCGCTTTGGCTGGGACCAGGATATTTCGGCGGTGAGCTTCTCACCCTGACGGTTTGTCTCAATGTGTTTTTTATTTCACTCATCTCTTTCTGGGGCTGGATCTTTCTCTCGTCCGGACAATTGGACCGCTTTTCTAAACTGTCGGTTTTTTGCGGCGTCATCAATTTCGTTTTAAGCGTCGCTGGCACGTTCGCTTTCGGTATCATTGGCCCCGCACTTGGCTCGTTGATCGGCTACGGAGTCATCAAATTCGCGCTGATGATTAAGCTCATTCATATTGAATTAAATATGAATTCGCGAATCCTCCTAGCAGCTGTGTTCAGGCCCGTGGCCTTTCTATTGCCGTTTTATTTTGTCTTCAGATATTTGGCTCTTCGCGTTCCTCCAAATCACTGGTGGAGCTTGGCGCTTTATTTTTTCGCCTTTGAAACTATCCTGATTCTGGTCTGGTGGCTGAAAGTTTTGCCACGACAGGGCCGATTGATCTGGAAAAATCGAC
>JAYVXN010000335.1:0-4595 GCA_043785085.1 Bdellovibrionales bacterium
CAATTCGAGATTGCCAATCTGCGGAAGTACGAGCAAGCGTTCAAGCTGCGAAGCCGCGAGGGAATAATCTTTTTCACGGAAATCAATGAGTGCAGTACGAAACAAGGCCCTGCGGGCTGACGGCGTGCCTGAATGTTTCAAAATCAGTGTGCCGTAGAAATCCTTGGCCATTCCGTATTTCTCAAGTTGCAGAGCGGAATCCGCCGCAAGCTCAACCGTTTTTGTTGAGCGCGCACTTCCCGACAATCCCTCCAGAGCCCGTTTTGCCAAAAGCAAAGAGTCCGCATATTGCTGGCGATTATAAAGCGTTCTGGCCCAATCCGCGAGACGATCCGCATCGACCTTTTCCATAACTTTGAGCATTTTCTCACGGAGCGACTGCAGCTTGCCGTCTTGTTTGTCGAGCATACTGATATAGGCTTCCATGACCCGCTCGCCCGCCCATTTTGCGCGGGTACCACCCGGATAGTTTTGAATCAATTGCACGGCATCTTCGGTCGCCGGCAAGAGATCGCCACCTGTTAAAGCCGTGGTCACCCGGCTTTGCAATTCAAGTTCTCCGGCTGAGGCCTCGAGAGAGGGATTGGCTGTTTGCTCTTCTTTCGCATGGTTCAATGGCGGCGGTTGCTTGAGGAGAGCTCCTTCGATCGAATGAATCTTGGCGCGCAACTCTTGCGACTCAACTTCATTTAAACTGCGGGCATAAAACTCTTGCGCGGCTTCAAGATTTTGCTGTAAAAAAGAAAGCTCACCGGCTAGACGAAAAACTCGGGCTTTGGCAGCTTCGTTCATCCACCCCTGCATTTGCAACAAATGCTCGATCGATTGCCACGCCCTGGTATGATTGGCTTTATTGTCATACTCCAGGAGAGTGAGATAGGCGGCAATCAAATTTTGCCGAAGCGGATTTGCCTGCGGGCCATAAAGCAGCCATTCTTTATGCGCTTCGACCGACTGAATTTCTCGAGCAATTGAATCGCTCGCTGTACTCGAGCGCGGAAGCTTGCGGGCACAGTCCAATTGCACCACGGCAAGCCAACCTTGCAAACCCTTGGCTTGATTGCGAGCCTGTGGAATAGCTTTCAGGCATTGATTGTAGTGTTCTTCCATTTGCGCTTTTTTGACGGCCACTAAACCTGATAGCGAGCTTTTTACCGCACCTTTGTCATCCTGCTGGTACAACCAACGCACCATCGGCACCTGCTCATGGCTGCTCAATTTAATGGCCGACACACTGGCGTGGCTCAATGCGCTAATCAGTAAAAGCGCCGACACTAAGTATTTTTTATTGACCGACATCATAAACCTCATAACCAGGTACACGTGAGACATTGACCAGCACTTTTTGCCACGGCTTTTCATTATTACCGAATAATTCCCGCTCTGCCGGACCCCAAAAAATATAGGAAACATGCAATTCTTTCAGCAGCGCGGGCCAATCAGGTTCGCCGCGCATTAAGCGCTGAAATTTCTCAGTCGTTGCGCGCGAATCGATGCCGTGAGACCAAAGATGTCCCTCATATCCTAGTACTCGCATCCGACCAAAATAGGAAAGAGCATGATCATGGGTGTTCGCAGCGGCAAAGACCGCATCATACGGAATCTTCTCAATCGCACCTTCGACTTTGCCAAGTTCCGTAAGCGAATAAATCTTTTGCGCTTTATCATTGCTCAAAAGCGTCGGAGCGAACTCCACAAATCCTGAAAATGACAATACCAACGCTGTCGCAGCCAAGCCCTCGGCGCCAAGCTCGGCATCAAAAACCTGGTTGAAGAGATATAAAAAGCCGAGATAAGGCCAAATCAGGACCTTAATATTATCCCATGCCCACGGCGCCACCATCAGATTAAAAAACAAGATAAACCAAAAGAGATAGAGCAAAAATTCCCAGCGCAAACGTCCATAGGAGCGCCGGCAAGCAAACAATCCAGCCGTGAACACCAAGAGAATCAACCACGGGCCAAAATTGAAAAGGAGAAAACTCGGAAACGGTTTACCTTCGGCAAGCCAGCCCCATTGCCAATGCAAAATCTTGGCTTTTTGAAAAAATCCAGTGGAATAAAGAATGAAGACGGTACCCAAAACCAAAGCGCGCGGCAAAATCGGCAAAAGGCTGCGGGCGCGGTTGCGATAAAGAAACGCAAAGCTCGCCAGCAACAAGCTCAAAATAAAAAAGGTATGCAAATGAAACAGGGCCATGGCACCCCATAACAATCCGAGCACGCGGCTTTGGCGTTTGCTGAGCGTGATTTCACCGAGCAAATGAGCATGCACAGACTTTAAAATCACCAATCCTGCTGGAATCGCAAAGAGCATTCCGCGCTGAGTGACCCAAACTGTCATAAACAGATTTTTCCAGGCCAACTGACTTTCAATTTCGCTGCCAAATTTGCCATGAAAAGCCTGCCAGCCACTAAAGCCGCCACTGAGAAAAAAGCCAACAATGCCCCACCAGCCTGCCCATGAGCGCAATGCCACAAGGGCCGCGACAGAGAACAGGATGCCCACGACAAAAAGGTGCGCTCGAAGCGGCACACCTAAACATTCCCAAAGAGCCGAATACAAATCGATACCAAACGGATAGCGCAAGAGTTCTTGGCTATAGAGCGGATTGAGTGGCGGAAAACTCACACCGCCGGCCAAACTTCGAATGTAGTTGATGTGCAGGGGTAGATCACCGAAATTGTTCAGTGACAAGGTGAAGAGATCGGCATCGTTTTGATAAAAAAGATAAGCGAAGTGCCGATAGCAAAAATAGAGGAGAAAGGCGCTGAAGACTTTCTCTAATAGGCCACTAAACCCAGGAGTCCAATCCATTAAACCAAAGCGCAAAGACGATGGAAACAAGCCTTTCAACGGAACACTGGCACCATAGCCAATGAGCAAACTCACGACTGCGATCCAGGGCGAGAGATGATGAAAGACTGTGGCCAAAGCACAGGCGACCAAAGTACTAATGACAACATGGGCACAAAGAAAAATCAGCATCAGCAAAAACTCACTGGGGCGACACCGGCGCGATACCTAAAGCAGTTGCCGGTTTGAGGTTAATAAATTTTTCCATGCTAAAATATGCAAAACCATGGTCATAGGAATTGCGAATATCGAGAGAGCGTTTCCAAAATGGCTTTTTCAATTTTTTCTCAACCGCCTCGGCATTGCCGGCATCGAGAAAAATCACATCGGCCTTATCGATATCCATTGATTCAGCATTGGTGAACTCGACATGGCCGTACCCGCCTAAAAGCCACGGAAACGGCCATGGATCTCGATTCATGTCTAAGATGTACATGCCATAGTCTTCCGGAAACTGCTTGATATGAGTCTCTATAAGCGCCATCACTTCGTTGATATCACCCGTCGATTGCACGTAAACATAGGGCTCTTCAGAATCAATATAGTGATAGAAGTTCATGCGAATCGTTTGCGCAAAAGCCTGAATAAAAACAATCACCCCAATCGCCGCGACACTCCATTTAACGAGGGGCTTTGGATGCCTTAAGGCCTGCTCAATAACCATCCCAAGTAACAAGGCCATCGGCCACAGCATCCCCATGATCAACCACGGCGTTTTGTAAGGAATGATCGAGTACGCTAGAAACAGGCCAAAACTCAAAAAGAAAAAATGCCGCAGCCATTTCTGGGCCCGCAGAAAAAAGCCAGCTCCGAGAATCACACTCAAGAGTCCAAACCATTCATAGCGCCGCAGCAGGTCCCACCAATACCAAAAATATTTTTCATGCCCAGAGACATGCGCCGTACCGGTTTTGGTCCAAAACGAATAGGCCATGATCATGTCGCGAACCCCGTCGCGATTCATCAAAAAGCCGCTAAACAAAGCCAATGTGAGAAGCACAAATACCAAAGTATCGGTCGCCATCACTATTTTCAGCTCGCGCGGCAAGGTTTGAGCGCGCGCCTTCTGATTTTTTTTTACTTGGCCGACGGCTACGGGCAGCGATGGCCAATACCTTTCACTGATCCGCACACAAAAGAGCGAAATCACCCAGGTGCCAAAGAAAATGAAAAACGTCTCTTTGGTTGCAAACGACCCCAGCACACCCAGAAGCATATAGAGGTAAGCTCGGCGAGTCGGCTGCTGCCGCCACCTTAAAAATCCAAAGGAAAAGAGAATTTGAAAAAATATAAACAAGGATTCATGTATCGCATAGCGATTGTAAAAGACCATCGCCGGACTGAAGGCCACAAGCACCGCCGCAAACAGCGCGGCTCGCCCAAAAAACTCCCGATGCCGATAAATCAGCCAAACCCCGGCTAAGCCCATGGCACACGTGATCGCCCGCATGCCCCAAATTCCTTTTCCAAAAATCAGTTCCGTGAATTGCAGAATGTAAAAATACAACGGACCATGAAAATTATGCGGATCATATTTGTAAAAGCCTTGCTTCCACATCTGCTGCACAAAAAAGCCGTTAATCCCCTCATCAAAATGTGGCGGCTTCATCGTTAGAAAAATATAGCGCAAGACAATTGCCAAGAAAAACAGCAGAACAAAAACCAGATGCCACCGGCGATTCACCGGCGGACCCTGAGGAGTTAAAGATGAGGCTTCACTTAGCTGTTGCGTCGAGGA
>JAYVXN010000336.1:0-14198 GCA_043785085.1 Bdellovibrionales bacterium
TCCTGATTTGACTTATTTTTGTGCATTTCTGTAGCATGGGCTGACAGTAACGGCGTTAACACCAAGACATAAATTAACAATTTTTTCATTAGATCCCCCCCCCTTGTACAGACATCCTATCATTCCTAAGGAAATCTACAAGATTAATTATTCAGTCGGCTAACCTAAAAACTGTGTGGAGATCCTCCCTCTTTTACTTCAGGCTTCCCAGTTGCTGTGAAGAAGCCCTCGCAAAAGATGAGGGAAAACACTAACCGAAAGGGTGAAAGTGAAAGACCTAAATCAAATCGACATCAAGAATTTGCCAACTCAACTTCGCGCGGTCCTCACGATCATCGCGTCTGATGATGAACTTCGCATCAAGGCTCTGCCATATGTAAATATCGATCGCCGAGAAATTGATTGGAGTGGAATCTTCAATCAAGATTTCGGCCGGGGGCACCGGGCGAGTGTCGTTTGGGCAAAAATCCTATGGCTCGACGAGACACCTGCGAAAGTCGACCCGTTCAATCAAGCATTCTCAATGTCGCCGCATCTATTGCATGCGGTTCTTGAGGCCATTGCCATAAGATGGGGGATCAGCCAATGAATTTATTCATCAAATGGATACTTGGAATTGCCTTGGCTCTGGCCGCCTCCGGGCATTTAAAATCGGCAACACTCAAGATGTGTAAGGCGACAATAAAATTTGGTAGGATTTTTGGTTTGCCGCGCAAACGCGAACCGACCAGGCATTGATTCACGAATCACTTTGCGGCTTCGGTGTAAATTTCCGGAGATGCTCGATTAAAAATGTAAAGAGGAGCCATTTCGTAGAGATCATGGTGGAAGAACTCACCGCCGAACGAGGCTTGGGGCTGACCTATGGCCGATTCAAGCAAGCCTTGGTCACGCATGCCCGTGGCGCCACCGTAACGCTCGATCTGCATTTCATGCATCTCCAGCACGTCCTCTAAGGTCAAGAACCGGATTTCGGCCTCGCTCACTTCGCTAGCTTCCTAAAAGTAGCATCTATCTTGAATTTCAGGGCTAAAAAGAGGTCAAATCCGCTAGAAAAATATCTTAAGGACAAGTGTTCGAAAACTTTGACAAATGGTGGCTCCGGGGAGAATCGAACTCCCACGCCCTTACGGGCACTGGATTTTGAGTCCAGCGCGTCTACCAATTCCACCACAGAGCCGTTGAAAAGGAGAGGGGAGATTAAAACCATCGTCCCCAGAACTCAAGAATAAATTTCAATGTCGTTGGCATTATTGTCGCAGTTCAGATCCATTTCAGAGGCATTTCATCACATTTGCGAGAACCGACATTCCTGTAAATGCTTAAAACCTTTGTGAAATGAAATTTTCACAGGGTTGCTGGCGAAATTTGCTTCTACCTGAAAATGAAAGGTGCTGGCAAGTAAACCAGAATCCCATTTAAAATCCTATATTTAAGATATTTCAAGGGCATCGAGAATGCCCGGGCACAGGGCTTGCTACTGTTGCCCTCGAATACTTACACCTTTGCTTCGAACAGGTGTCAAACGGGAGAAACCGAAATGAAAAACTTGGTCTATGTGCTGGCGTTCTTGATGCTCACTGGTTCTGCCTTTGCGCAAGATTCGCAGAGTCAAGACGACGGTGAAGTTGTTTATGTTCAGCCGCTAGTAAAAAAGAAAAAAGTCGTGCGGTATGACGAAGCGACAAATCAGGTGGTTGAAACTCCTGTTCAGGCGGTCGCGCAAGAAGAGCCAAAGCAGGCTCCCATCTATATTTTGAACAATCAAAAGAGTGTTCAAGGGGCGGCGCAAACGCAAACAGCGGTGCAAGAGCAGCCGACGACGACAATCGAAGCAAGCGCTTTGAAAGAGTCGCGTGCCGAGCAAATGCGTCGCCAGCGTCAAGGCCTTGAGTCGGCCACTGAAATGAAGATTGTCGAAAAGCTTGAAGAAGCCCGAATGGAAGACGAACGCGCTCGTTCGGATCGCCTCTTTAACAATGGCTTTGGCAGCGGTCGTACAGATAATGTGGCAATTCAGCAGCCCGCCATGGCTCCTGCGCCCGCTCCGGTTCCGGCTTATCAGCCGGCTCCGCAAACGATGCAGCCAGTTCAGGTGATCACACCGGTGCAAGTGGCCGCTCCAGTTGCGGTTCCGGCTACCGCTGAAACTGTTGAAAAAGCAGATAAAGCAGACAAAGTTGATGTCCGTGAAGAGATCCACGCCGCATTTGCTGAAATGAACGAGAAAAAAGAAGATCCGCAACAATACTATATTGGTGCTGGTGTAGGTACGAGTCACTACCCTGATGTCGTGAACGTAAAAGAAAATGTTTCTAGCGGCCTATCAGTTGGTGTGATCACTCCTGAGCATGTGGTGGTAGAAGGAAGCTTTATCTATTCTAGCTACCAAATCGCCCTGATGCAGCCGGGATATACGTCCTATGCGCTACCGCCGTTTAAAGATATGCAACAGTATAATTTTGATGCAGCCATCAAGTATCAGCTTTTGAGTGGGCGAATTCGTCCTTCGGTTGGAGCTTTGGCGAGCTATGCGTATCGTAAATACGCTGACCCGCAACAGTATTATCAGACTTCGTCGACTACTGTTAATACGAATGCATTTGATGTTGGTGCGGTGGCAGGATTGGATATTCAGCTGACAAAGAACTTTATTTTGGGCGCTGACTTTCGCTATTACACGAATGTCGCATTTCATCAAAATAATGACTATAAATCTAGCTATGGATATCAGCAAGCCGGTAACCCGGTTGAGAAGCTTGATTACTATACCGCCACTTTATGCGGAAAATTCAGCTTCTAGCTCGACTACAGTCGAGAGTGTTTTTGAAATGAGAGAAAGCTCCTGTTAAGGCAGGAGCTTTTTTTTACCGACTTCTGTTTTTGCATAGGGTAGCCTAGGGATAATGAAAAGGCTCCTTTTGCTCGCTCTCATATTTTTTGTGACAATCGTCAATGCGGCTCCAGCGCCCCTGCCTAGCGAGCCCGTGGCCAAAGAAAAAGAAAAAAATGCACCTGTAAAAGACCAAGGCTTAAAAAAATCCGAAGGCAAAGCGTCTCAGCCCAGAGTCGTCACCCGGGTGGTGGGAGAAGTGGGCGATCACACCTTGACCAGTCGGGAAGTGCAAATCAATGATGCCGTCGAACGGGCGATTTCCGATCACTCTCATCAACTTCTGCAAATTTTAACGCTGGATGATGCGAGTTTCGCCAATGAAGTGACTTCGGTGTTGTTTGAGTGGGTGGTATTTTTGGAGGCACAAAGCTTTGCCGCCGGTAATCCTGTGCGCACGGATTTGCAAAAGACCCTTAGTCAGGTGAGTGAAAACTTACTCGATAAACCGGCTTGGAAAGCCCTCGAGGTTTCGAGCAGCGAGCTGCGCGATCTGGTGAATCGCAAACTTGTTGCCAAAGATTTCATCCGCCTTAAAACCGATTCGTCTTTGGTGCCAGTGACTGACGCTGAAACACAGATTTATTATAAGAAGAATCGCTTAAAGTTCGGCACTCAGCCGTTTGAGAGTTTACGCGATAATATTAAGGCCTTTTTGATTAAACAACAGACCGATCGCCGCCTCAAAGATTGGTTTGAAGTTTTGCAAAGAAAATACAAAGTTCGAAACTACCTTGCTGGCTAACAATTGGGCGTGCTATTTACAGAGGAACGAAAGATGATTCGGTCTTTGGCTCAGAGCGATGCTGACTCGGCCCATGAGATTTTAACGCTATGTCAGCCCATCTCAGTGACCACAGATTTGCCGAATTGGACTTTGACGCAGGTCAAAGAGGAGTTGAGTCATGCTCAATCAGTGGGCAGCTGGTCTGGAGAATGCTTAGAAGCCTTTATCTTTTATCGGGTCGTCAATAGTGCTCTTTGGGAGATTGATTTCCTCGCCACCCGGCCCGCGGCTCGATGCCGCGGAGTGATGAAATCATTGATGATTCATCTCTGTGCTCAGCTTCCGGCGGGTGCTGAGATTTGGTTGGAAGTGCATCAGGATAATCTGCAAGCGCGTCGTTTATATGAAAAATCCGGCTTTTTGAGGGTCGGAATACGGCCCGGATATTACCAGCAAAAGGGCGCAGCCATCCTCTACAGCTTCAAATCATAAGACAGCTAACCTCTTGCTTTTAGTAGTTCTCTTTGATATCACAGGCTTACTGTAATGGCCCTGATGGGCCATTTTTTTTGGCAGTCTGAAATGCAGTCTGAAATGCAGTCTGAAATATAGACTGAAATATAGACTGAAAACTTATTTGACGGAAATCACACGCACGACATGCTTGGAAATGAATTATTAAAACAGGTCCGAAAGTTGGCCGAAGATGTTTCAACACGCGAGGGCTGTGCCCTTTGGGATGTTGAATTCGTTGGCGCAAAAGGCGGACGCACGTTGCGAGTGTATATCGATAAACTGGGCGAAGCGCAGGTGTCGATTGATGATTGTTCAAATGTTTCACGTGGCTTGAATTTGCTCCTGGATGTGGAAGACATTATTCCCGGTGGCAATTATAACTTGGAAGTTTCAAGCCCTGGAGTTGAACGCGTCCTCAAAGAAAAATGGCACTTTGAAAAAGTGGTGGGTCAAACCATCAATTTTAAGACTTTCGCATCTCTGGGTCAGTACAACGAAAGTCGTCTCGACCTTGAAAAGATTAAGTACGGACAAGGGCCTTTGAAGAGCGTTTCTGAAACTGGGATTCAAGTGCAATTGGGTGAAGCTGAGGTCTATGTACCTTATGATCAAATCACGAAAGCGCATGTCGTTTTCGTATTTGAAGAGCCAGCTTCGAAAAAAGATTCTCATAAGAAAAAAAAGAAATAAGTAGAAGAAGGGTAGGAAAATGGCGGCAGACAATGTGTTCTCCGATCTGAGTCGACAAATTGAACTCATCGGAAAAGAAAAAGGAATCGACAAGCAAGTCGTTATTGATGCCATTGTTCAAGGCATGCTCGTCGCTGCTCGCAAAAAATACGGCACCTATCGTGAAATCGAAGCGCAATATAATGAAGAAACTGGCGAAGTCGAACTATACGAATTCAAAGAAGTGGTTCGTCCCGAAGATTTCGTTGATGAAGAAATTGAAATCACTTTAGACCAGGCTCGTGAGTTGAATCCGGATATTCAAATCGCTGACTCCATCGGTATTAAAATGGAAGCACTTGAACTCGGCCGGATTGCGGCGCAAACCGCTAAGCAGATCATCAATCAGCGGGTGCGCGATGCGGAACGCGAAATCATTTTTAACGAATTTGAGCAGCGTAAAGGCGAAATCGCCTCTGGTATTGCTCGCCGAGTTGAGCGTGGCGCCATCGTTGTTGATTTAGGCCGCACCGAAGCTTACATCCCGCCTCGTGAACAAATTCCGGGAGAGGTGTATAAACCAGGGGATCGGCTACAGGGCTATATCTCGGACGTTCGGCAAACAACACGTGGCCCGCAGATCATTATGTCCCGCGCTTCTGAACAGTACCTGGTCAAACTTTTTGAAATGGAAGTTCCAGAGATTTACGACGGAATCGTGCAAATTATGGCGGCCGCTCGTGAACCAAGTGCTCGGGCTAAGATTGCCGTTTACTCAAAAGATGCGGCCGTCGATCCAGTCGGAGCTTGTGTGGGTATGAAGGGCAGCCGGGTGCAAAACATCGTGCAGGAGTTGCGCGGTGAAAAAATCGATATTGTTCCTTGGGACGAAGATATCACGCGCTTTGCCTGCAATGCCTTGGCACCAGCGGAGATTTCACGGGTATTCGTGGATGAAGCGAACAAAGAAATGGAAATCGTCGTGCCAGATAATCAGTTGAGTTTGGCGATTGGTAAAAAAGGCCAAAACGTTCGCCTAGCAGCGAAATTGACAGGCTGGAAGCTTGATATTTCCAGCGAATCGAATGCGGCGACTAAAACTGCGGAAGCCGTTTTCAATTTGATGTTGATTCCTGGCATGACCGAGACCATGGCACAAAACGTCTTCCAGAGCGGCTATGGTTCATTCCAGAGTATCGCTGCGGCGAGCGTTGAGGATGTGATGGCGATTCCTGGCTATGATGCGCAAGAAAAAGCCGAGAAACTGATCGCTGATGCGCAGAGTGTGATTGAGAAGTATAAAGCTGAAGGACTTGAGATTCCTAAGGCTCCTGTGAAACAGGTGCAGAAGACTGAAACGGCTACGGGTGGAGACGCCAAAGCCGCAGCGGGTGAGCGCCTGAAAGCAGAGTTGGCCGCGCTGGATAGTCATAGTGCAAGCCAAGATAAGGCAGAGTGAGAATTTGCGCGCCGGAAATAAATCCCGGAGCAGTTTTGAGGAGAAATGAATAACGTGAGTCAACCGAAGGTATTTGAGTTTGCAAAAGAAATCGGCATGGAGACGCTCGCGCTCATGGATAAAATTCGTGAGTGGAAGCTTCCAGTGCGCAGCCATATGGCTGAGCTGGATCCTGCTCTTCTTGATGAAATCAAATCTCGCCTGACGGCTGAGACTGGTTCGGGAAAATCGTCGGCGAAGAAAAAGGTCGTTAAAAAAGCTTCACCAGGCGGTGCGGCTAAAAAGCCAGTCGCCAAAAAAGTTGCGACGCGTGCAACTGTGGTTGCCGCAGCTGAGCCGACCTTGAAGGATACGGCCGCAAGCGCTGCCGGTGCAAAAAAACCGGGCGTGGTGATCAAAAAAGCGGCCGCTAAAACCGTTATTCGCAAAAAACCTGATGAAATTGAAGCAGTGGCAATGGAACAGGCCGCCTCTGAAGTAGAAGAAGTCAAAGCCCGCGAAATTTCTGAGCCGGTTGTTGAAGTTGAGCACGAAGAAGTTGAGACGGCACATATACCTCCAGTTGCCACGAGCGTAGCTCCGCAGACAGCTGCTCCCGTGGCACCGCCCGCTCCGGCGGTCGAAGAACCGATTGAAGTTGAAGAAGTTGTGGCACCCATTGTGGCGACGCAGCCTGAACCTGCTCCAGAACCTGAAGAGCCTGAGCGAAAAGTGATCGCTCCACGACCGAGTTTAAAACGCGAAGTCGTCATGACTAGCAGTGGTCCAGTCAGTGGTGTGCGCTCCGAAGCTCCGCGCCGAAATATTGTGGGCCGTATGGATTTGAGCCGGGTGACACCGCCGCCGTCGTCGGCGTCGGGCCCGGGTCATGGTCGTCCGACAATTGGTCGTGGTCCTGGCAGTGCCGGAAGTACCGCACCCCGTGGTTTACGCCCAGGATTTGTAGCACCTCAGCCGGTGCAGAGTTTTGACGGAGAAATCGATAGCCGCAAAAAAACTTTCGAAGATAAAAAAGGCAAATCGAAATTCACTGCAGTGGGACCTGTCGGACCCGCTGGTGTCGGTGGCGTGAGCGTTAAAGAACGCCAGCTCACTGAAGAACAAACGCAGTTTTCTTCCACAGAATTTCGCAAACGCGAAATGGTGTTTCAGCCGAAAAAGAAAAAGGGCAGCCTCAATCGTGAGTCGCGAAAAACCGAGCTCACGACTCCCAAAGCGTCTAAGCGTGTTGTAAAAGTAGATGAAGCTATTAAGGTCGTAGATTTCGCGATCGCGATGGGTGTAAAAGCCGCAGCCGTGGTGAAGTCACTGATGAAAATGGGCACAATGGCGACGATGAATACGGCCCTTGATTTTGATACGGCCGCGCTCATTGCTCCAGAATTTGGCTTTGAAGTTTTAAACGTTCATAAAACCGTTGATGAAATGCTGGTTTCAACTTCCTTTGGTGAGTTAGATGCCGAGAAAATTTTGCGCTCACCGGTGGTCACAGTCATGGGTCACGTTGACCATGGTAAAACATCACTTCTCGATGCGATTCGTAAAGCCGATGTCGCGGCCCATGAAGCGGGTGGAATCACCCAGCATATCGGCGCCTATCGCGTGACGACTGAAGACGGTCATACAATTACTTTTATCGATACGCCCGGCCACGAAGCATTTACGGCTATGCGTGCGCGAGGCGCAAACGTCACTGACATCGCGGTGATTGTAGTGGCAGCAGATGATGGTTTGATGCCGCAAACGGCAGAAGCCATCAACCATGCAAAAGCAGCAAAAGTGCCAATCATTGTTGCGATTAATAAAATGGACAAACCGGGCGCCAATCCTGAGCGGATCAAACAGCAATTAACCGAGTTTGAATTGGTTCCTGAAGAATGGGGCGGTGATACGATTTTTGTTCCCGTTTCAGCACTGCAAAAAACTGGAATCAATGAACTTCTTGAGCAAATTTATCTGCTCGCAGAAGTCGCTGAGTTGAAAGCCAACCCGAAACGTTCGGCGACCGGAGTCGTCATCGAAAGTCGCATGGATAAAGGCCGTGGTTGTGTTGCCACTCTGCTTATTAAAGACGGGACTCTGAAAATCGGCGACTATTTTATTGCGGGCCTTGTTGAGGGCCGCGTACGTAGCTTGACCAATGACAAAGGGGAGCGTGTGACCGACGCAGGACCAGGTGTCCCTGTCGAAGTCATGGGATTGCCAGATTCTCCTTTGGCTGGTGATAAATTTGACGTTGTCGAAAATGAAAAGGCTGGCGAAGAAATTGCCGGAGTTCGCCGTGCGAAAAAAGAATTAGAAAATCAGCCAGCAGCGAAAATGTCGATGGAAGCTTTGTTTGCAAAAATGCAGCAAGGTGATTTGAAAGAGTTGCCGATCGTACTGAAAACGGATGTTTCTGGCAGTATTGAAGCGATCCGCGGCATGTTTGAAAAACTTGGTACGAGCGAAGTTAAAATCAAACTGATTCACACGGCAGTTGGTGGCATCAGTGAATCCGATGTGCTTTTGGCAAGCACTGCAAAAGGCATTATCGTCGGATTCAACGTTCGGCCCGATGGTGGCGCGATCGCCATGGCTAAGCGTGAAGGCATTGAAATCAAGACTTATTCAATCGTCTATGAGCTCGTCGACGAAATGAAAAAAGCCATGGGTGGCTTGCTGGCTCCCGAAGTTCGCGAAACAGCCTTGGGCCGTGCCGAGGTTCGCAATACCTTTACCGTTCCGAAAATCGGCATGATTGCTGGTTGTTCGGTTGTTGATGGTAAGATCACGCGCCAAGCTCAATTGCGTTTGGTTCGTGATGGTAAGATCATCTACACCGGTAAACTCGGCAGCCTGAAGCGCTTTAAAGACGATGTCAAAGAAGTCGCGTCTGGCTACGAGTGTGGTATCGGCATTGAAAATTATAATGATGTGAAAGTGGGCGATGTGATCGAGGCCTTCTCGGTCGAATCAATTGTCCGCGAACTTTAGAAATTCAGGTAGCGCTGGTGGGTCTCTCCCGCCAGCTTCATCTTGGTGAATCTCCTCTCAATATCACTCAGTTAGAATCAGGTTGTAAGGATCAGGATTATGGAAAAACCGGGTACCGGAGGACGTCGCGTTCTTCGTGTTGAAAAAGAAATTCGTGAAGTCGTTGCCGCCTACATTATCTCTGGCTTTAGCGCTGAACTGCAGGGCCTGGTCAGTGTCTCGCGAGTCATTGCTAGCAAAGATCTACGTACAGCAAAAGTTTTAGTATCGATCATGGGTACGCCATTGGAACAAAAAGAATCGATGGCGTTTTTGCAAAAAAATGCGCGGCATTTTCAAAGTGAAATCAATCGTCAGTTACGCATGAAGTATTGCCCGCGGGTTTCATTTCTTTTGGATGATTCGCTCGAACATGTTATGAAAGTTGAAAAAATTCTTCATGAGATTTCTCTATCCAAGAAAAACCCGTCTGAAGAAGAGTCCGAATGAATTTCATCAATGGTCTTCTCTTGGTTGATAAGCCAAAAGGTTGCACGAGTCATGATGTGGTCGCAAAAGCGCGTCGAATTTTAGGCTTGCGCGGGATCGGCCATGCCGGAACCCTTGATCCTCTGGCCAGCGGTCTTTTGGTCTTACTTTTGGGAGAAGGTACGAAAGTATCAGATTTCGTACTCAATGGTGATAAAGCCTATGAGGTGAAGGTGCAGCTCGGTGTACGAACCGACACCTTGGATCTCGATGGCACGGTTTTAACTCAAGTCCCAGTGACCGTAACTCCTGAAGAAGTTCGTGCCGCTGCTGGCCGCCTGAGTGGCGCTTTGCAATTGCCAGTGCCCTTATACTCCGCTGTAAAAATCGGCGGTAAAAAGCTCTATGATTATGCTCGTCAGGATCAGGCCATCGTAGCACCGCTGCGGGAAATGACGTTTTCAAATGTCCAAGTCCTTGAAGTAACCGGTGATTTTGTACGTGTGGCCATGTCATGCACCAAGGGTAGTTTTATCCGGGCTTGGGCGGCAAAGCTGGGTGATGATTTAGGTTGCGGTGGAGCAGTTGCCGAATTGCGCCGAACGCGGTCAGAACCGTTTTCTGTCGATCACGCGATTTCTTTAGAACAGATTGAGGAACTTTGGAAAAACCGCTCTGCTCGAGATGCGAAGATCATCGGGCCGGCTTTTGTACCTCTCAGAGATTCTTTGCCGACGTTTCGGACCATTTTTATCCAGGGCTATGATGAGGTTTTGCTAAAAAACGGCCAAATTCCGCGGACACTGCAGGGCCAATTGCTGACCTTTATCTCACCTCAAGGTGAAGCGCCCCATGTCAAAGTCATTTCAAAGACGACCGAAGATCTTCTTTCAATTCTGACCGCAGAACCGGGTCAGTTTTATAAAATTCGCCGCAGTTTTCAGATCGTTTAGACAATTCATTTGGGTCATTTGGGTCATTTGGGTCATTTGGGCAAGACGCCTTTACGGCGGCTTTTTGCCTTCTTTCTTGACCATTGCGTAAGACTCCGATAACACTGGGCCTTCACGCTTCCTGTAGCGACAGCCATGACGCTACGAGCTCGGCACTTTTTGCCGACTCAACAACGGAGGCTTTTGAAATCTTTAAGAATTCAAAAACGAATTTAAAAAAGATTTCAAACAATCCATAAGGAGGATTTAATGGCACTTTTCGGTTATCAAAAAGAAGCGATCATTAAGAAATTTCAGCGCGCCAGCATGGACACCGGTTCATCTGAAGTGCAGGTCGCGTTGATCACAGCGCGAATTCGCGAACTCACTGAGCATTTCAAAATGCACAAACATGATGAACACAGCCGCATGGGTTTGATCAAGCTGGTTAACCGTCGCAAAAAACTCCTCAATTATTTGCGCAACACCAACCCAGCTCTGTACACGCGCGTGATCACTGATCTCGAACTGCGTAAGTAATTTTAAATTAAATATATTTGAGCTCGGTAATTAGTCCCGAAACTAACAGCTTCGAAACTTGCGGTCCCGAAACTAAAAGTCCCGAAGCGACAGGAGAAACGTTTAATGAAGACAACTGTGACTACAACCGTTGGTGGCAAAACCATCACACTCGAAACGGGACGGTTGGCAAAACAAGCTGACGGCTCATGCCTTGTCACTTGCGGCAACAATATGGTTTTAGTGACCGCCGTCTCATCGCTGAAAGAAACCACCATGGATTTCTTTCCGCTGACGGTTGAGTATATTGAAAAATTTTACGCCACTGGAAAAATTCCCGGTGGCTATTTCAAACGTGAAGGTAGGCCGACAACCAATGCGACGCTGACGGCACGTTTGATTGACCGACCGATTCGCCCAAGCTTTCCCGAAGGCTATCGCTATGAGACACAAATCGTGGCCATGGCCCTCAGCTATGACGGCACTTTTCCGCTCGAAGTTTTAGCGAGCCTGGGTGCGAGTGCGGCTTTGCATGTGAGCAATATTCCTTTCAACGGTCCGACAGCTGCTATTCAGGTCGGTCGTGTGAACGGGCAGATGATTTTGAACCCATCTCCCACACAACTAGCTGAATCAGACATGGATATCACGGTTGCCGGTACTCGCAATGGTATTCTCATGGTTGAGGGTGAGGCGAAATTCATTTCCGAAAAAGATGCTCTTGAGGCATTGAAATTCGCGCACACGTCTTTGAAGCCATTGCTTGATGCGCAAGATGAATTGCGTGAAAAATTCGGCAAAGTAGAAAAGCGCTCGTTCACGGCATTTAAAGTTGAAGAGTCGTTTGAGAAGAAGCTTGAAGAGTTTTTGGCCCCTAAAATCACGGCGGCTTTAAAGACTCGGGGTAAAAATGAGCGGTATGGCGCTTATGCAACTGCTCAAAAAGAAGCTGAGAAACAGTTCCTCGCTGGCTTTGATGAAAAGGAACTCAAGCTTCGCTCGAAAGAGCTCAATACCACGGTTGAAAATCTCAAGTATAAGCTCTCTCGCGATATGATTCTTGATTCAGGTGTGCGTATTGATGGTCGTGACACGAAAACAGTTCGTCCGATTACCTGTGAAGTTGGATTGCTTCCTCGTGCACATGGTTCAGGCCTGTTCACACGTGGTGAGACTCAGGTGCTTGGTACCGTGACTTTGGGCACGGGTGAAGATGAGCAGATGATTGATGCTCTCGGTGGTGTTGAAAAGCGTAAGTTTTTGCTGCACTACAATTTTCCGCCATTCTCTGTCGGCGAAGTGGGCCGCATGGGCGGACAAAGCCGACGTGAATTAGGGCACGGTAACCTGGCCGAGCGCGCAGTGAAGGCGATTTTGCCGGATTTCGAAAAATTTCCGTACACGATTCGCATAGTGAGTGAAGTTCTTGAGTCAAACGGCTCAAGCTCCATGGGTACGGTGTGCTCAGGAATCTTGGCGCTACTGGATGCCGGTGTGCCAATTAAAGGTAACGTGGCTGGTATCGCTATGGGCTTGATTAAAGAAGGCGACCGGGTTGCGGTTTTGACCGATATCTTGGGGGATGAAGATCACTTGGGTGACATGGACTTCAAAGTTGCTGGAACTCGAGACGGTTTGACGTCAGTACAAATGGACATTAAAATCGACAGCGTGAATTTCCAAATTATGGAGACCGCACTCACCCAAGCTCGTGATGGCCGCATTCATATCTTAAATGAGATGGAAAAAGTCATGAGTAAAGCTCGTGGTGAGATTTCTGAATTCGCGCCACGAATTGAGACAATCAAAATCCGTCCTGAGAAAGTTCGCGAAGTCATCGGCGCTGGTGGTAAGGTCATTAAGGGCATTATCGAAGAGACCGGTGTTAAGATCGATATCGAAGATGATGGCACCATCCATATCGCCAGCAGTGATCCTCTGATGGCGAAAAAGGCCATTGAGATCATCAATGCGATTTGCGCCGAAGCTGAGCTTGGCAAAGTCTACAAAGGCAAAGTGGCACGGATCATGGATTTCGGCGCGTTTGTTGAAATCATGCCGAACACCCAGGGTCTTTTACATATCTCTGAGATCTCTCATGAGCGCATCCGTCAAGTGACTGACGTTCTCAATGAAGGCGATGTCATTGACGTAAAAGTTCTTGATATTGACCGTGCTGGCCGCATTAAACTGTCTCGCAAAGCTATCTTAGAGCAACCGAAGCAGTGAGCGGCACTCCCATTTTTATGAAAACCCGATTGCCCAATGGCATTCGGGTTGTCACTGAAACTCATCCAAGAAATCGCGCGGCGTCGGTCGGCATTTGGGTCAATACAGGGACCCGTGACGAAAAAAGCAAAGAAGCCGGCGTTTCTCATTTCGTTGAGCATCTGGTTTTTAAGCGAACCAAATCCCGCAATGCCTTTCAAATCGCCCGAGAAATGGAAGCCGTTGGTGGTGATTTGAATGCTTTCACCTCGCGCGAATACACCTGTTTTACGACTCATTCCTTGAAGGAACATTTAAATCTATCAATTGATGTTCTCTCGGATCTGGCTTGCCGGGCGACCTTTGTCAAAGATGAGTATGACCGCGAAAAACAAGTGATTTTACAAGAAATTCATATGGCTGAAGATCAGCTCGAGGATTTCGTTTATGACCTGTATTTTGAAGAAGTATTTAAAGGTTCGTCACTAGGCCTACCGATATTAGGTACAGAAAAATCACTTCTTGAGATGAAGCGCGCCGATGTCTTGGATTATTACAAGTGCCGCTACGTCAGTGAAAACCTGATCGTTTCAGTGACGGGTGCCGTTGATCATAATGCCGTGGTTGATTTGGTCGAAAAGCATCTGCGGCCGTTTCCGTCGCGAGGCGTGAGTTCCCATCCGCCGCGTAAAAAGCCGAAATTTAAGCCATTTCGTAAAGTGATTACTAAGCCGAGTGAGCAAGTTCATATTTTGGTGGGCCTGCCAGCTTCGAGCTTCAGTGATGAATTGCGCTTTGAAGCCTATGTTGTGAACACGCTTCTCGGCGGAG
>JAYVXN010000337.1:0-4557 GCA_043785085.1 Bdellovibrionales bacterium
AGCGCTAGCAGGCGGCTAACGAGAGGCCGACCAACGAAGAGTCGTCGCAAAAGACCAAGAAAAAGTGTCAAGTTACTTATGACAGGGTGCTTAGAGCCAATTTAGACTGTTTAACTCAGGATCCTTATGGCAGATTTCTGCGGCTGCCACTGGCGAGACCTGCAATGAGCGTAATCACAAAGAAAATTAAAAAGACATAGAAGAGAATTTGTGCGATGCCGGCGGTCGCGCTGGCTACTCCACCGAAACCGAAGACTCCAGCTACGATTGACACGATGAAAAATACTAATGCCCAATAAAGCATACGTCCTCCTCAAAAGGTTCTCATTGGCCCACACGCGAGCCTGACTATGATTAAATCCAATACAGTCACTGGAGCGCATCTCAATTCTGTGGACATGTTGAAAACGGAAAACTTCTCGACCGGTTTTTGGTGATATCGCCACATCTGCAAATTCAGTTGAAGCGCTCGCGAATCATTTCTACCGTCAAGTCAGGACTCTCTTAACTCTCTGTAGGAGGATATCAAATGGCAATTCCGAATAATCCTAATTCACAATCTTTCTCTGGCACGACTTCGTCAAGTAATGGTCAGACGGCTGGCGCAAGTCCGGCGCGTCCGCAAAAAATCAGCGACGCCTTGAAAGTACTTGATGAGGCTTTGGCAAAAGACAATGTGAATTTAAAAGACATTGTTTCAAACGACTATCAACATCTCCGAGAAGCATTTGCTGGAATGGCGCCGCAAATAAAGGACAAGGTGAAAGACTATAGTGCGCAAGCCTACCAACAGGTTCAGGATTATGCCGCTCCGGCAATTGACCGAAGTCGTGAGATGTTTGAGCAAGTTGATGGCCAAGTGCGCGAAAACCCGTGGCCAGTGATTGGTGGCGTTGCCGTTGGTTCATTGGCACTCGGATTTTTGCTCGGGCGCCGCAATAATAGCGCAGAATAAGAAGGAGGGGCCGTGAAAAACATTATGACTCTACTTTTTCGCTTGGTCATGGATCAATATCTCGCGACGCAAATGCGAAGTGGTGCGATTAAAGCAGTCCGTGGTTATATTCAAGCGGTGAAGACAATACGGCAAATCACATTGGGTGTGAGCGGTTTGAGTTTGGTCGTTAGCCTCTTCACGGCCGGCGTGACTTTGCTTTTAGTGGGATTGATTTCTTTTATTCCCATGTCGGCAAAAAGCGCCTCCTGGGTTTTGACGATTGCGGGACTCATTGTGGCGCTTGCCGGATTTTTAGTTCTTCGAGCCGTGTTTAAAGAGCAACGCTGGCTTGAGCTCTCCAAGTCTTACGATTTGATGGAGGCTGTGGTCGAACCTCGAGCTCCTGTCGAAACTCTGAAGGAGTTAAAAACTGCCTTCACTGGCGAGCCACCGACCCCAGAGCGCAGCAGAGTTCCTGAAACGGAAGTACTAAAACCCCGGGTAAATTTACGGACGAATCCAGCTGGTCTTTATATGTAGTGAGGAAGAATGGGTTTTCAGATGGTGCCTGCATCCACATTGATCGGCGAAACGATTCGTTCTCCCGACGGAGAGAAATTGGGTCGCGTCGAAGATGTGATTTTCGATGTGGAAACCGGTGGTGTGGCATATGTCATCATGGCGATCACTGGAATCTACGGCAAAGGTGATCACCTTTACGCCTTGCCGTGGCCGCTATTGATGGCGGATTTTCAAAAGGCTGAATTGGTTCTCGATTCGGAACGGCGAACTTTGCAATCCGCTCCCGCGTTCTCGCGGGAGCATTGGCCCAATTTCGCTGATCCACAATTGGCCCAGCAAATTTACCGGCATTTTGGAATTGTCCAAACCAGATTCACCAGATTCAATTGAGATCCTGATTTTTTTTGGCTGAGTGGGCCTGATTCAGTTCACTCTGCATTTCCTCTTGGCTCGAGACGACTCGATCCGTTTCTGAAGAGGCGGCAAAGGATTCACTGCGAGCCATTGCATCGTCATCAAAGACCTCGCGTGCGCCCTCTGCGGGACGGTCAAGATTTTCAGCAAACTTCGCACCTGAGTGAGACGGAGACGGCTGGTTGGCCATCGTCGGTTTGTCGGTGATTGTCGCCTGCGTTTTAGTTTCGTTAGTGTGTTCCATAAGAATGCCTCCCCGAGAGGATGACTTTATATGAAGCCAGCTCCTTTTGTCGGCCGGTTGCCTTGAATCCTTCATGAAGACTTGCAAACAAATGCTGAGAAGCGCTTAGAGGCCCGCGGCACTCACTGCGGGCTTACCTGGTACTTGTGCACTTTCTCCTGTGAGCTCGCGCAAAATGGCCCTTTCAAGTGGTGCAATTTGAATTTCAATTTCGCCTAATTCACAAAGCATGCGATAGGCCGAATGAATCGGCCACCATTCATAGAGAAAAATTGAAATCGGTCGCCACATCGCGACCCACCCCATTATAAACAAGCTCTCATGCAGAAAGGACTTTAAAAAATCACTGTCCGTCTGCTTTAGGCGAAACGTGGAGTAGGTGATGATGAGCAAAAATGTCAGTCCAATTAAGAGAGAAATAAATCCCTGTTTGAAGATATTGCGGAGCTCCTGACGTTTCAGTTCGGCTTCATAGCGGAAGTAAGTATGAATGGCATCTTTTATCACGTTTGGATTGGGTGCAAAGTCACCCATACTCGCAAAATAAATGGCCAACTGAATATTTTCATCCGCCGGCACACCTTGGTAGGCACTTAAAATATAGCGAACCGCTTCATCTTCAAGATCTTTTTCGCGAAATGGCGCAGGGTCACGCTCATCAAAGAGTTGATGCGGCGTTTTGAGTTTGAGTTCGATCGAGGTCTTGCCATCGATCACGGGGTAGCGATTGCGCGCAAGAATAGATCTGTTGTTCATAAACCAACCCCTTGAACAGATAATAAAATCTGAGTACGAAATAATTTTAATTTACACAATGAAGTGAACGGGCTTCTTGAAAGCTGGAGCGCCCACACCCCGTATTTGAGGTCACCTATCGCTTCGAATTGCGACAGTTTCGACCTCGCCTTTATCTCTTCATACTAGCACAGAATCGTCTTTGAATGAAATTGAGGTCGAGTCGATGAGACAGTGAAAGCTCAGTGCTTTCAGGATCTTAATGGTTAGGCAAAATATTTCTGGGTCTTGACATTTGGCAATTCAATTAAGTTTACCGACTCAATTTGAGCCATTTTAAATTCGGCGTTCGTGGCTCGTAAGAGTATAAGCATAGTGCCCGCCAGCGGATAAAAAGAAGGAAAACATGGCTGGTAAAATATAAATCGTCAGGTGTCCAAAGATCGCTGTCTGGCTGAGGACGGCAAACAGCCCGCCGACCAGGGAGCCAATCATGGCCAGGCCCACAATCAGCCCAAGCGTTCGCCGGGGGGAGACAAAGATGGTCGCATATACAAAGCCAATGATAGCGCCTAAAACGAGATTAATGATCCATGCCATTTTGATCCTCCAGAATGGGTGGGACGACCGCTGCTTGTCTTCACATTATAAGTCCAGCTTTAAAAGTCGCAATCCAAGCTGGTGCCTGTGATGGAATCTCATAATAATCCGCCATAAAACCTACATAAGTCTGGTTTATTCTCTTAGTAAAAGGAGAGGCCGAATCGTGCGCTTGCATGTCGCGACTTACAATATTCACAGCTGCATTGGACTCGATCGAGCCTACTCTCCTCAGCGGATCGCCGAGGTCTTGCGTGAATTGAATTGCGATCTTTATGCGCTTCAGGAGGTGGACTGTTCACTGACCATGAATGACGGGCGCGATCAGTTGCGTTATCTTGAAGATGAAATGCAGATGACGGCCCTTCATGGTCCGACGCTCAGCCGCGCTTATGGAAGTTATGGCAATGCTCTTCTCACCCGGCATTTGATTCGAGACGTTCACGAAATTGATCTGAGTTACAGAAAATTTGAACCTAGAGGCGCCATTTGTGTACTTCTCGAAGTCAATCACGAGCCCCTTTATGTCGTGAACACTCATTTGGGTCTTAAATTCTGGGAAAGACTATTTCAGGTTCAGCGAATTTTAGATGATTTAAAAGATCAACCGGATGTGCCAATCATATTGTTGGGCGATTTTAATGAGTGGTTGCCGTTCAGCGTGAATCTCTTCAAGTTGAGAAAAAAATTAACAGCAATTGGCTCCAGTCCTGCGACCTTTCCCTCGCTCTGGCCACGTTTGGCGTTAGACCGCATATTCGTCTTTCCAAAACCACAAAGTTTTCACCTGTGGCGAATTCTCTCGCCGCAAACTCGAATCGCCTCCGATCATTTGCCATTAAAAGCAGAGATCGAATGGAGCATTTTTGCAAATTCGTGATTCTCTTATGCATAACTTATCATTCTGGCGTTTTTCTGCCGTTTCAATGACGATAAATTAAGAGGGCAACCTTGGAGGTGGCTGATGAGATTTTTTATTCGTCTATCGCTCAGCTTTTTTCTCGTGGCGATTGTATTGGTCGCATTCGCCTTCATGTTTGGTCCGCACCGATATAGTCAAACGACCCATGATCAACAGCACAATACGGGCTACTTAAACCCTTCA
>JAYVXN010000338.1:0-4554 GCA_043785085.1 Bdellovibrionales bacterium
GCTAAGGATGTCCTCTGGTCGATGGATCTATTTTGTGTCGAATCCATTCGCCTTCAAACCCACTGGGTGATGCTCGTCATGGATCACCACACGCGCGAAGGACTCTCCAAGATGCGGCTCAGATTACCCGGGCTCCATCTCACAAAATTTATCGTACTAGTTGACAAGATTGTCATCCATATGAGTGTTTTTAGAGCGGACGTTTGGCTGTGGAGGAGGGGTGGAACCGCGAGGTCAGACTTTCTGATATTCTGGGTCGAATTCTTGGTTTGAAATTCAATAAATTCGACGTTTCTGGGTTCCCGTGAAAAACAGGCGTCTGTTGGACAATCTACATTTTCAAATTTTCTCATGCCGCCACATGCGCGAAGACCAAATTGATGAGTAAGTGCTCAGGAATTAAGCGGTACCGCGAGCCGTAGGAGACTCAACGTCTTAGACATTGGCTCGGCCGTCGTTCAGTCGATGAGCCAAAGGTCGTAGGCTTTTATAAAAGAAAGTACATTCATAGGTTTAGACAAAGTTTGAATACTTGCCTTGGCCGGGTGCTCTCCCTTGAAATGAATTTTTGATCTTCATATTAGTGATTCAATTCATGTAGATTTTTTTCAAACATTTCATAAAATATGAGCAGTCGTGATTTGATAGCGGGGCTATTAAAGAGTGCACGAGAACTTGCGCTGAGACCATCCGGAGACTGCATTTGCAAGAGTGAAAGTGCGATCATACCTTGATTCAGGGACAGTTGTATGGGGATCACTTGACCCTTGTGAGCGCCGTCCACTTGGTAGCCATCCATCCACCCGAGACGTTGCGAGTAGAGAGAGTCATTTCCGGATTTTAAGTGAGATAAGTCCTCGAAGAGCGGAACAAACTTCTCTGGATCTGCCGTCGCTGCCATAAATAAAGCGTTTGGCGCAAATGTAGTATCCCAGTGTTGTCGTGTTTCCGGATCATTAATGTCGGCGTTCTTCGAGCTTACAAGGGCGGGGTCACCAGACTTGGCCTTGTATGAGATCCTTGGAGTACTTCCGTTTGGCAAGGCGAAAGCAACCATTCCAGCTGAATGTGCAGCCGGGGCCGGTAATTGTCGGCGTCGACCTTCAGAGACCATATAGTCTGCATAGGACAAGAACATTTTTTTAAGCTTCTCAGAGTAGAGTTCCTCGTTGATAAACATTTTTGGAAAATACATTTGGAACGCAGAACCGTCCCATAGCTTCAAAATATCACCTTCATCGGTGTGCAGGACTTCGATCTCGAGCGCAGCAAAGGCCCTAGATAGAAAGTCCCGGCGATGTTGAATATCCTTGAACAGCCCAAGGGCCCAGCCGGCGCTGTAAAGTAGTCTTGCCTCTGATCCGAGGTTTGCCAGTAGATAGGCTTCGCGAGCCCAGGCACCGCTATGGTAACTAAGGTTTCCGCCCAGCATTCCAGTCTTTTCGTCATAGAAAACCGAGAAATTCATTCGTTCCAAAAGCCGTCGGGCCTGATGTCCAACAAGTGTTCCGGAAAAATCATGCTGAAGTGTCCAGAGCGCAATGGCCAAATGAAGGTTGTCTATTGACGAAACACTGTGGTCCGTAACCTTCGACGTTGCGTCCGTCGAATAGCGGCTAAAAATCAGGCCCGTTTCTTGATGATAAGAAAGTTGCTCAAGAGTGGCCAAGACTTTTCCGATACGTTCCCGTGCCCGGGTACTGTACTTAGGCTGCGACGTCAGTTCATTTTGAATGAGAAGATCGACGGCAATATTTGTCGGTGACGTGTTTGGATTCAAGGTCTGTACGGTCTCAGTGCCGGCACGCGCCGTTTGGATGAATATGGTGTCGCTGACAAGGCCGTTTTCACCGCGCATTTGCTCAAGACTATTTAGGGTGCCGGCTAGATATTCCGCGATGAGTTGGGAAGTTTGGGGATTCAGTGTCGACCGCAGGGGCCTACTAAAGCGAGAAAAAATGGTGGAACAACCTTGGGGCGCCCCCCATGCCGGTCCTGAAAAGCCAACGTAGATTGCAAAAGCCATTAAAATCGAGCAAAGCGATATTGAGGACATGATCTAGAAGAGCGCAAATATCATACCTGGGTAACCCTACAGGTTCGATTTAGGTCGCGCTCAAACTCTAAGGGCCATTTATCGCATACATTGCGACAAAATTGAGCCTTCTCTTCGAAAAGTACGGCTTAATCCGATTGGGAGTTGGCGTACACAAAATGGTCTCCACTTCCTGCACCTGCTGATCATTGGAAGCACCCCTACGCAATATCAGAAGCATTCTTGATAGAATTGCGATGGATTATTTTCATAGATGCAGAGAGATGAGCGACGAGAAACCTAAAAGTGGGCCAACTGCGAACACCCCACCGATATCAACGGCCCGTCGCCTGAAGGGCAGTCCAGAAATCCCCGAAGCGTCGGATTCAAGTAGCGCCCTGAACAAATGGTCCGTCTTCGGTAGCAGCGCCGATTTCGCGCCCAGCGGATAGCCAGTACGAAGCCGGCGGCGGTCTAGGCTTCAACGATTCCCTTCTGGACAAGGCCCACTGATTGCTCTAGTTTGAGATAATGAAAATCCTCACGAATTCAATTATTGCCGCTGTTGCCATTCAGCACGCCGGTTTCCTCGTAATAGAAATGTTTTTTTGGACACGGCCTTTCGGCTTAAAGGTCTTTGGACAAACACTTGAGAACGCTAAGATTTCATCAACTTTGGCGGCAAATCAAGGTCTCTACAATGGTTTTTTGGCTGCTGGATTGGCGTGGGCCATTCTTCATCCATCTGAGGGATTTTCACTTCAGCTAAAAGTATTTTTTCTAGCCTGCGTGGTCGTTGCCGGACTATATGGAGGGTATAGCGTCAGTTTGAAAGTTTTGATCGTGCAGGCAGTACCAGCTGCAATTGCCCTCATGCTTTTAGCGGTCACATGACTCTGATTTCAAATCCACAACGGTTCTTAACTGTGTGGGGGATTCATTTGGGAACTTATGTTGGCGGCGCCCTGGGAATGTTTACAGGGGGAATTCTTATTGTTAGGGAAAGACGAGTGGCCGCCAATCAAGATTAATAAATAATTTCAGGGTCTCAGTTTAAAGCACTAGACTCGTAAATAGGACGAGTCTATTTTCTTACAATCAGTGCGATCGCCTGAGCCTCTTAGATTTCGGTCACAAATGTCGCTACTGAAAATGCCAATTTAGCGTTACTGGCCCGCGCTTTGTGGCCCAGCAAAGAGTAGCGACCTTTTAATCCAATGACCGTCGGCGCTTCGCGGGCGGCTTCAATTTGCAAAACGGATCATCTGATTCGGGGCAATCCAGAGGTTTTGGAGTAGCTTATTTAATTGTCGCGCTTCACACAGCGAACAGCGCCAAGCTCGTCTCGACGAAAAGTATCATAGCTTGCCATTCCCGCCTCTGGTCCGTCTTCGCTAACAAAAAATCCGTAAGCTCGGTCGAAGTCTTTGTATAAAGGATCGTAGCCGTTTGTCGAAGTCCACCACCACTTTGAATCAATATCTCCAAAAATCTTCTGCATGGCCGCGACGCCCCTAGAGGTCAGGCGCCCTCGATCATCATGGTCAAACTGCTGCACAAAACTTTGATATTCATTCCTAGTGGGCAAACGAGCGTCAATAGCGTCACAGGCCCTAGCTGCGTTAGACCTCCATGGATCAATTTCGTAGTACCCATTCTCCATTACAGCTCCAATTATCGGATCCATTTTTAGGTAACAGAATGGCGAGTAGTAATTTCCATTTTGATCAACACATCCGTTGGAGTAACGACCAGGAAGAGCCTTAGCCCAGGATAGGTTATTAGCTGGATCGGTAAAGACCGATCCGAATTCGTCAGCGTGAGCGTAGAATGATACGAACATGCAAAGAGCGATCAAAAGCTGATTCATAATTCCCCCGAAAGGCTGAAGATTACCCAATTTTCGGGATTTTGCATAGCATAGATCGATATAATTTTCTGGCCGATCTTATTCTAGCAGGTTTTGGCAATCATTTGGTATCCTTCGACGTGACAATGGTGACCTGGAAATATAGCGGCGCGAGGTGCTCTTCAATTTGAAAGGAGTTGGATTAAGTGGAGTATCTTATCTCGAGCGTGAGAGTCGGCAAGATTCGGGGGCATCGGTGAATTTTATTGTCGCCCTACAAGAGACGTATAAAAACGAATCCTCGGGATTAAACACGAAGCCCAGAAAACCCGAGAGGAACGCACTATTGTGTTGGATCTTCGAGAACCAACTGTCATAGAGTATTGAGGAAAGTGATAAGTCGCGCAGCCTTTAATGGCAAAAAGTCGTGCTGAAGTACTCAAGGCTCAACGTATTGTGATTTTCTTTGGCCTATTTTTTTACTTTTGCCGTTTGGGATTGAGTAGGAGAGGGCTTTCGCCCTCGTCCTCTCACACCACCGTACGTACCGATCGGTATACGGCGGTTCGAGTTAACCGGCTGTCGCCGTCCGAAGGACTCGATGCTTTAGGCTGATGAGCCCCACTTGATCAAAGTAGCGATTAGGGAAGACGATGCACATGTGGGCACG
>JAYVXN010000339.1:0-4542 GCA_043785085.1 Bdellovibrionales bacterium
TTGTTCGTATCGAGGGTCATAGTGGCATTGTGCACATGCAATGTCCCATCAGCCCCAGGCTTGACTTCATGTTTCCATTTGTAAATAGGCTTATCGCGGTGACCGAGTTCATAAATGGTCGCCGATAACGGGCGAGCTTCAGGGTTTTCAGTTTCGGCAGCCAAAGCCGCCGCTGAGCCGATTAAAGCCAATAAAGCCAATAAAGCACATAAGGACATGAAATTTTTCATTTTGCCTCCGGAATTACTGCCAAGACTTAAGCTGAACTTGCATTCAGAGGCAATCAAAAATACAAACACACGAATAACCAAACGCCGAGGGCTATAAGTGGAAAAACTGCGACTCTCAAAATTAATGGCCGAGCGCGGAATGTGCTCGCGTCGTGAGGCCGATGAACTCATTAGTCGCGGCTGGGTCAAGGTCAACGGACAAATAGTTGATCAATTAGGCAGCAAAGTCGACCCTGATGTTGAAATCCAGCTTTCCAGTGAAGCGCAAAAAGTCCTTGGTTCGTTGGTGACAATCCTCCTAAATAAACCGATTGGCTATGTCTCCGGGCAACCCGAAAAAGGCTATGAGCCGGCGGTCCGATTGATCACAGCAGAAACGCAAGAACGCGAGCCAGGAGATCCGCCGCTGAAGCGCTCGCATTTTGATGGCTTGGCGCCCGCCGGCCGCCTCGACATTGATTCTCAAGGACTCTTAGTTTTCACCCAAGACGGCACGATGGCCAAAAAACTCATCGGCGAAGACAGTGCCATTGAAAAAGAATATTTAGTTCGGGTGCGCGGTCAGCTCAGCCAGCAAAATCTCAAACTTCTCAATTTTGGCTTAGAGCTCGACGGTAAAAAACTCAAAGCCGCGCAAGTCAGTTGGCTCAACGAGGATCAATTGAAGTTCACTTTACATGAAGGGCGAAAAAGACAAATTCGCCGCATGTGTGAGCTGGTCGGCTTAACGGTGGTTGGCTTAAAGCGGGTCCGCGTTGGGCGTTTGCCTCTTGGCAACCTGCCTGAAGGCAAATGGCGCTTTTTGCGGCCCGGCGAAAACTTCTAAAAAACTCTGGACAGACTTTGATTTGCTTTCTAGTCTTGTGCCTTATGGGAAAGAGCTGGAAAGGCCCAATAATGGCGGCGAATGCTGCTAAAAAAGGGGCCAAAATCACGAAGATCGCACGAGAGATTCAGGTTGCCGCAAAAATGGGCGGCGCTGATCCGGCCATGAATGCCCGTTTGCGGGCCGCTATCTCCGATGCCAAAGAAAACTCGGTTTCTAAAGACACCATTGAGCGAGCCATTAAAAAAGGCGCCGGCATTGGCGGTGAAGGCGAACAAATCGAAGAAATCACCTATGAAGGCTACGGCCCACATCAGGTCGGAATTCTCGTTGAGTGCCAAACCGACAATCGTCACCGAACGGCCGCCGACATTCGCAATTTGTTTAATAAAAATGGCGGAAGCCTCGGTGAAGCTGGCTCGGTTGCGTGGATGTTTGAGCGCATTGCCTTTATTGAGGCCTCGCATGCCAATGTGGCCGATGCCGAAACTGAGGCTATTGAAGCCGGTGCCAATGAAGTAGAAAAATCAGGCGCAGATGTGTACCACTTCACCGGTGCTCCCGAAGATTTAAAGGCTATTGAAGTGGTTTTAAAAGATCGCGGCTGGACGATTAAATCAGCTGAATTGTCCTACAAAGCTAAGAATCAAACTGAGCTCACAGACGAACAGAAAAAAGAAGTCATCGAGTTTATGGAGATTCTCGACGACAACGACGACACTCACCGTCTGCATGCGACCGTTGTATTATAAATTACTTACTTCTTAAGACCGGCGAGCGCCTGAAAAGCCGTCGCGTAGTAAATGATTTGCTTCACCATCGCCGTTAAGCCGTTGGCTCTTGACGGTGAAAGATGCGACGCAAACCCTAGGTCATTTAAAAACTGGGCCGGAGAGGCGAGAATTTCTTGCGGTGTCGCCGGCGAATAGACCTCAAGCAAAACCGCAATCAGACCTTTGACGATCAACGCGTCACTGTCGGCGCGAAACACGATTTCACCCGCTGAATTGAGGCTCGCGTGCAGCCAAACCTGACTCTGACAGCCGCGAATTTTGGCGTCTTCAGTTTTCAATTCCTCAGGCAAATCCCCGAGCTGTTTACCGAGTTCGATCAGTCGCTTGTAGCGATCTTCCCAAGAAGAAAGCCTTGAAAACTCTTCTTGCAATCGGTCTTGACGAATTTGAATGCGGGGTGCTGCCATATGGCGCGCAATCTAACACAGCTTCAAATGATCGCAAACTCAAAACCTTGACGCGATCAACTCGAGTTCTGTTTTGGCAGCTTGCGCCTCTTGACCGAGCAACGCCCACACATCTGCCGCCGAAAGACCCCGCGCCCATTCATATGTTTGCAGATAAAATTGCGCGTGATTTTCTGAAAACTCCTGCCATAAGACTTGGTCCTCTGCCTCAGACGAAAACGCCGCATAACAACGTCGAACCTCAGGAAGGGTGAAGCCCAAAGCAAACAGCGCCTCATACACCAACGTGGTCTCGAGCAGATTCAAGAATTTCTCATAACTTTGCCAAAACGCGAGACCGTTTTCATTAAAACTACTTTCACAGAAATAAGTCGCGCAAACACTGGAGCGATAGTCCCAAACACCGCAGCTCCCTCGCGTGAAGTAGGAACAAAGAGTCTCTTCTTTTTGGCCGAAGGCACTTTGCGCGAAGTTTTTCTGGTAAGTGACGCCAGGTAAAAGACCAATCGGTAAGACCCGAGCTTCATGTTTGAGTCGCTCTTGGGTAAAAATCCCGTTTGCGAAAAGCCCGCCGACGGAAAAGCAGGGTAAAAATGGCTGAAACGTGCAGCACTTTAAGTCCTTGCGGAACCGTCCTTGGCGCGCCATGAGGCAATCACCACAGGTGGCTTTTTTCTCATTAGGAAGAAGTTCGGTGACGCCCCAATGGTTGAGCCAATCTTTAAATAGAAGCAAAATGATCCCCTTTAATTGTACATCGACCATGTTGAAATTTTAGTCAACCCCTCAGCGATCTTCGGCCAGTGCCGAATCCGCGCGCCTTTAAACCCCGGTTTTAGATCAGCAACTCTAAGGAGATCACTGTTATTTCAATGACTTATGTTACACAAAAACGCGGCCAGGTGGCCCAGACTCTGCACTGATAGAAAGCATCGGAGGACTTATGAAAGTCGCAGTTATTTACGCATTGGCATTTGGCATGAGCATTATGATTTTTTCGCAAGCCGAGGCCGGAGAGAAAAAAATCTGTCGCTACACAGCTTCTGACATTGGCACAATTGTCGGTAAAGGCGCCAATTTTCCACAAGCCTATGAAGATGCGGCCACACAGTGTTTTGAGCGTCAGGCCGAACGCTACCGCAAAAAACACAAAGCCGAACTCGATGAAGACCACGGCATTGCGATTATCGATGTTTGTGCGAATATTACCTGCAGCTAGCTGGTTTTCACAGCAAGGGTAAATCCTTCTGCCGTTGGTAGAATCGTGGAGCGAAACCGTGGACTCTCAGCAACACGGCGATTGAATTCCTGAAGCGCATAGACGGCATTGGCCTGATCGGGCTTTGCATCTTGTGGTCGATTGACCCAACCCCACCCAAAAGTATTGTCAGCAATGATTGCGCCGCCAACTCGCAAATGATGCATCGACCATTCAAAATAATTCGGATAATTGACCTTGTCGGCATCAATAAAAACCAAATCAAATGGCGCATCCTTTTCAGCTTTTTTTAAATTCTCTAACGCCGGTCCCACATGAATAGTGACTTGTTCTAAAACCCCAGCCCGCACAAAGTTTTCGCGCGCCACGTCGGCATGATGCTGACTAAGTTCAAATGTGGTGAGACGGCCAGCAGGGCCCATGCCACGGCAAATCGCAATTCCTGAATAACCGCCGAGAGTGCCAATTTCTACGGCTTTTTTTGCGCCCGAAAGCCGCACGAGAATTTCTAGGTGAAGGCTGTCAAAGGCTCCGACTTGAATTTTAGGCAAGCCTTGACGTTCGGATTCTTCACGTACCTGGCGGAGAATGTCGTCTTCCGGCTTAAATGTATCGTAGGCGTACTGGACCATGTTTGGATCTGATTGACCGAAACCTTTCATACACACTCCTGCAGTAAGACGCGAGATAGACTCAGTTCTAAACTTTTTTGTTTCACAGAGCTAATAAAAAGTGTCATAAATATTAGAAACAACTGGAGTCGCCTATGGGAATTATGAAGCAAGTCCTCGACGTTTTATTTGGCAAGGATCCACAAATCTTTGATGAAAACGGCAAGGTGCGCCATAAATTCCCTGAAAAAAAATGGCAAGATTGGGACAGCCGCTTTAAAAGTTCTGCCTATGATTGGCATGGGCACCGCGGCACTGAACGCGGCCATAAAACTTCTGGCCCGAAAAAGTCTTAATCCCAATGTTGCATAAACTTTCGAGTCGGAACCGCTGACGCTTGCTCCAGAAGCCCGAATCTGACGACTTGCTCAGAAAATCTGGACTCAACGTACGGT
>JAYVXN010000340.1:0-4530 GCA_043785085.1 Bdellovibrionales bacterium
TGACTGAGGAGTGGCACCAGAACTTCATCAGCCGTCAACCCGCCGTGATTGCCATGATAACCTCCAGAGAACTCCGAATGGGTGTCGGCAACTAAGACGATATCAGGCGCATCAACCGAATTAAAATACTCGACCAGTGCCGGCACTAAGAAAGAAATATTGTCGCGGGTCACGCCAAGATCAAAATTTTCAGAACAGAAAAATCCGGTGGCTGCCGTACCTTTGTCCCAATAAAATCGTGCAGCCCAAGGCCGAGACGGACAGGGACTGGCGGTGATATCAATATGTGCCTGTAAATGGTTTTGCATTTCAAGCAAAGTCAACGCGCTCCCCGCTTTAGTAACAATCCACGAGAGATGCGGAAGGCGCGCCAATTGACTCACTAAGGCTCGGCGCCTCGCCTCTGACCAATAGGCGGGTAAGCGAAGCGAGGTCACACGATTATCTTCGAGCACGCGAACGTCAGAATTTATTTCGTTGATCAGCGCTTTGACCGGGACTTCGTGATCGATGCGCACAAAGCCGTGATCGGCCGTCAACACCGTCGGCACCAAATGCCCTTTGCCTTCCGCACTTTCAATATCCTTGAAAATCGGCGCAAGCCCTTGATCCACTTCATTCACATAGTTTCTGGTCTCACTTGCTGCCGGTCCAAACTCATGAGCGTAGCCATCCACCCCGATCAGATGCACAAATAAAAAGCGCGGCCAATGCTCGGGCGCCGAATTCTGCAAGAGCAGGTGCAAAGAAGCCAAAGTTTCACGGTCGACGGCGGCATAATCTTGGGCGGCATAATCGGCGGCGGCGACGAAGTTTTTATGCTGACTGATCGAAGCGACATCTGAAAACGGATAGGAGTAACTGATGCCAACTTGGTGTTGCTCTCGCAATTTTGAAAAAATCGTCTGCGCTTTAATTTTATCACCTAAATAGTCCCAGCTACGGGGGTCCTCGAAGTTAACGACTCCTTTGCCTTCGAACCAAGCGCGGTTGCCGCTCACACCATGTTCCGTGATCGGTGTAGCTGTCAGAATTGAAACCAAATTTGGAAACGTCAACGTCGGAAAACTCGCACGCGCCAAAGGAAACGAACGGTCAGAGGTTTTGAGAAAAAACTTTTGCAAATGCGTGGCTCGTCCACTGTGCAGAGCTTCTTGTAAAATCGGTGTCGCCAGACCATCAATTAAGAAAACAATGGTTGTTGCCTGTGCCTGAGTCAGTTGGGCATGGTCTTCGAGAAGATCTTGATATTGGTCAGAGACTCTTTGAGAACTCCGACAACTGCCTAAAACCAGCGCCAAAATGAACGAGCCGAAAATGCGAAATCCGAATTTGCCCATATCTCAGTTTTAGGTCATTAATGCGATATGTCAATACGACAATTGCGCCTGAGTTGTTAATTTTATGCACTTGCCTGACCTAAATAAAACAAGGTGAAATTGACTCGGCCAAATCATTTGTCAGGAGAGATTATGTTACAACTTAGAAAATCAGACGAACGCGGCACTGCCTTTTACGGCTGGCTCAAATCCCGGCATACTTTTTCATTTGCCGATTATCATGATCCCAAATTTATGGGATTTAGGTCGCTTCGCGTGATCAACGAAGATCGTATCGAAGGAGGCTCGGGATTCGGCGCCCATCCGCATCGAGACATGGAAATCATCTCCTATGTGGTCAGCGGCGCACTTGAGCACAAAGATTCAATGGGGACGATTGCGACCATTCGTCCAGGCGAAGTGCAACGCATGAGCGCCGGTCGTGGCGTCGTACACTCGGAATACAATCAGCAAAAAGATCAAGAGACACATTTTTTGCAAATCTGGATTGTGCCGAATCACAAAGGTGGATCACCCGGTTATGGGCAAAAGTCTTTTGCTGACGAATTGAAGTCTGGAAAACTGGTGCTGGTGGTTTCACATGAAGGTCGTGAGGGCTCGATTCGAATTGAACAGGATGCGGATATTTATCTCGCAAGAATGAAAAAAAACGAGACCCTGGATTTTCAAATCCGTCCGAAGCGTGGCGTCTGGGTGCAAATGATCAAAGGTCAGGCCAGTATCAACAGTCGACCGCTCAACGCCGGTGATGGTCTCGCCGTCGAGGATGAAGGTTTGCTTAAGATCACCACTGGCGACGAGGCAGAGCTGATGCTTTTTGATCTGGCGTAGGGCTAGCAGGCAGAACTAGTCCTTTGCGCGGGCCGGTTTTTCAAGTTCAGAAACCTCCTTTTGGTTTATACTAGTCTCCTAGGAGGTTTTTATGCTTGAGGGATTGCAACGTGCCATTCGCAGCCGCGCGATCTTTGTCTTTCTCGTGATTCACCTCGGACTCATCCTTGGAATTTATGGCCTCGCCCGCATTTCCATGCCAAATGGTTGGGATGAAACCTCACTGATCTTTCTTGGCGCGCTCGTCTGTTTGTACGGTGGAATTTTAGCTGCCGTGTTCTTCATTGTTTGGCCGCTTTTACCGTGGCTGCGCCGGGTGCAGCGAATCGAACATTGGAGCGAGCGCCTGATTCGTGATTTACCGATTTTACTGCAGCACCTTCCGCAAATCATCGAAGCCGTGCAGAAATTGCGCCGAGCTTGGCAAAATCCTCCTACAAATTCAAGGCACGAGCCGTGATCCTCAATTCGATTTCAAGTGTCCAGAAAAAATATGAGCGCTGGATTCCGATCATTTTCTTTATTCTTGGCTTCGTCTTCGACACGTTCATGCTTCGCCGAATTGATGAATTAAAAACCATCATTCAGCAGGCGCTTTATATTTTGGTGTCAGCAATTCTGATTGCTATTGAGATGCGCGAAGAAAAAAGTGAGATGCAACCGCCCCGCTTTTTAAAAAAAATCTGGAAGTATCGAGAGCAGGTATTACATTTTCTTCTCGGCACCCTGTTAAACTCATATACGATTTTCTATTTTAAAAGTGCGTCCTCGATCACCTCTTTTGTTTTTATTGTTTTACTGGTCGTCTTGTTGATGCTGAATGAGTTTAAGCACTTTGGTGAGTCGCAAACCAAAGTGCATATTTGCTTTCTCGGCCTCTGTTTGATTTCTTATCTTGTGACACTGGTACCGATCACTCTTGGATTTATCGGCCATCTGACTTTTTTGCTCGCCAATCTGATCGCGATCCTCGGGATTTGGATTTACCACAAAGCTCTCGGCAAATATGTGGA
Source organism: Bdellovibrionales bacterium (assembly GCA_043785085.1). GTDB lineage: Bacteria > Bdellovibrionota > Bdellovibrionia > Bdellovibrionales > JAMPXM01 > JAYVXN01. The sequence continues at coordinate 3,185 of JAYVXN010000340.1, forward strand.
TGATTCGCCTCTCTTTTTGCGAAAACAGATTCTCTTGCCGTTTTTCTCTATTCAATTGGTTTTTGCGGGCCTTTATTTCACCCATGCCATTCCTCCGGCACCGATTTCGGCCGAATATATGGGTATTTTTCATGAAATCAAAAAGGCAGAAGGAGATTATCAGCTCTCGTACACCCGTTCCCTTAAGCGGTTTTGGGAACATGGGGATCAATCGTTTTTAGCTAGATCAGGTGACATTATTTATTGCTTTGCGCGGGTGTTTTCACCGGCTCGATTCAAAGAGCATTTACATTTTCGCTGGCTCTATCACGATGAGAAGCTAGGTTGGACGTCGATGGATGTGATTGATATTCCGACCGTCGGTGGTCGCGAAGAAGGTTACCGTGCCATAACCAAGAAAAGCAATTATCAGCCAGGCGACTGGCGTGTGCAAATCGAAACAGTGGATAATCGCGAAATCGGCCGTATCTCATTTACGGTGACTCCGGATGACACCGTGACCCCGCGAGAGGTCACGACCATTACAGAATAATTAGGTTTTAGGTTTGTTGTTGCGGGCTTGAGCCGCAGCGCTTTTCGCAGCTTTTGCGGCTTTTTCTTCCGGAGACAGTCCCCACGGAGACTCTTTTGGCCCGCCACCCGCGCCACCACGGCCACCACGGCCTTTTCCACCTTTGCCGCCACGAGCATCGGCTTTACCCGCCTGCGCCCGCTTCGGATCAATGTGAAATTCAGGAACAAAATGCATTTCTTCGATTTTCAATGCTTTCGGCGGCATGTTTTCGCCTTCGGCAAGACTGACCACTAAAACTCGCTTCAGGTTTTCCTGATTTTGGCTGGCGACATCCAATGCGTTGACGAAATACTTCAGTTTTTCGCCTTCAAGTTTAAAACTCTCACCCAAGCTCGTTTGAATTTCTTCTGGTGTTTTGCCTTCGCCGGCTAGAGCGGCCTTTGCTTTCAAACCCTGATTTAAATTAAAGCTTGCGAATTCAGTAACTGTTTTCATTGACTCATTCCTCTGCAGAATATTGAGGGCCCATAATGAATAAGAATCCGCTCAGGGTCACTCTGTTTTCTATGAATTAGGTCATAATTTCTCGGTTTTTATTCAATTTGTTAGGATAGATGGCCCATCCGGCCCGATTGATAGTCGAGCATTGCCTGTTTGATCTCGGCCAGCGAATTCATCACAAATGGGCCATATCCCACAATCGGCTCATTGATAGGTTCGCCGCCAAGAAAGAGCAATTTCGTGGCTTTCTCTGCGACAAGTATAAGACTCTCGCCTTGGGGCGAAAAAATGGCCAAATCTGCCTCATTGAGCGTCTCGCCACTGTCCAGAC
>JAYVXN010000341.1:0-4527 GCA_043785085.1 Bdellovibrionales bacterium
GTCCAGCCGCCGGATGCGCACGCGCGGACCCTCGGTGATTTTAAAGCGAATTTGATGCTTAAAGACGCTTTCAATGACTTTTTCCTTGGAATCGACCTGCACATTGGCAAACCCGTGAGATTGATAGAATTTGCGTACGCGCTCCGCCAGATCTGAAATCGGACTAGAGCTACCTGAGGCGATTTTATCGAGCTCGAGTTCTTTGATGATGGTGCCTTCGGTATAATAGACTGCTCCGTCAATGATAAATTCATAGCGGAAGGGATGCTCAACCACATAGGTGAGTTTAGCTTGGGTGCGGTCACCGTTGTAGGCGATTGCAGGCGACGAAAGTTTTGCGGTCAAATAACGGTTTTGCTGCAGGTATTCATTGGCAGCCTTTTGGAAATTAATGATGTTTTCTTCGGAAATTGCATTGTGAAAATAAGCTCGTGAAATACGTCTGAGACGGAGGGCCAAATCGCGGTTGCCGGTGTCAATAATGATATCGCTGATTTGGCAAACCGGGTTTTCCGTAATGGTGACGTTCACTCGCACTTCTTTTTCTGACGGAAGATCGAAGTCAATTTCGAGTTTAGCATTGAGATAGCCTGCTTTGGCGTAGGCATCACGTAACTCTTCAGAGGCGGTCACTAAGTTTTTGCGCTCAAAGATCTGACCTTTTTGGATGATCAAGGTCCTGAGCACTTCGTTATTGCTAAAGAGGTGATTGCCGCGCACTCGAATTTCGGAAATGGTGCGCACAATATTGGCTATCAACAGCAATTCATCAGCGTGCCCGGGTCTCTCGACCACTTCGATATTAGCAAAATCTCCTGTCCCCATCAGATAGCGAACGACGTCATCGACTTCGCTTAAAGTAACCTCGCGCTCAAAAACAAAAGGAAAGCGTTGCTTGATCTCTTGTCCCAGATTCAGCGGCACACCTTCAAATTTTAAAACGTGACCGCCCTTTGCCCAAGAATTGAGCGAAAAAAGAAGTGTTAAAATGAGGAGTGCGCTTTTAATTGTCATTTAAATTCAAACTTATATTCCAAATCGAGACCGAATTTATTCAACGTATCTTTTGTTCCGCTAGTTTGCTGAGCCTGCACATCGCTGGCATCCTGGTTTTCCCAACTGCCGACCAGCGATAGGGATTTACTGAGCCGAAGTTTTGCTTTTGCGTCCTTTTCATGAATCACGCCGACCGATTGCGCGGCCGTCACACTGATCTTTTCAGAGAGTTGCTTGGTGGCCTGCACTTTTTGCGTCGCGACGTTGCCGGTTTCATCATAGCCCGAGGTGAATTGCAGTTGAAAGCCAAAGCGATTTTTAATTTCATCGTTTAATTGCGTGCCTTGCAAAATGGCTGAACCGAGTGCAGATGATCCACCACCTTGTTGTTGCTGAGGGTTTTGACCTTGGGTGGTGATGCTGCCTTCGGGGCGATCCGGGGTCACGCCGAGCGCCAAAAGAGAGATAATATCTTTTTGTGCCATAGGCGGTGTGCTTGTGAGCACGATATCAGGTTTTGCGGCGAAACCTTGTAAGATCATGTTGACATCGTATTCCTGCACGCGCGATCGGGCGGCGAGGTAGAGTTTCGGATTGATTTCATTGGGATCATTAAATTGAATATCAGAATCGGTGACATCAAAGATCGTGTCTTTGAATTTGATTTTCGAATCTTTGTCGAGGGTCACTTTGCCGGTCAAAATCGGTTTGCTCGGATTGCCCTTAACATTGAGCTGACCTAAAACTTTGCCGTCCATCAAATGATTTTTGACATCAATGCCGCGCTCAAAACCGACTTGCATATCCAAAATCAACGGTACAAAATTATCCTGCAGTAAGAGTTCCGGTAAAAAACCGCTGCGGCGGATGGAATTGCGATCACTTCCGACGCCGAATTCCTGTGCATAGAGACCATCGTGAATATCGTAATTACCCTTCATTAAAAACGGAAACCAACTGCCGCTGACCGTGACTTTACCTGAGCCGGTAGTCTTGACCTTGTCTGGTATATTGAGAGTGATTTTATCCATGGAGGCATTGAATTGCAGGGGATAGTTTTTATAACCTTTGAGCTCAATCAGACCGTCTCCCAAGATGCGCCCTCCGCCGAGTTCGCCATTAAAAGAATTCACGAGAATTTTCTTTTGGCTGAAGAGAATATCAGCACGTAGTTCTTCAAAGGGGTGGGGAAGGTCAAACAACTTAACGTAACCACGGTCGATATAAGCACTGCCGAGAAAATCACTGCCATTTGGGCCGAGGCGAATATTGAAGGCAAGTGAGAGGATACCGCGTAGCTCCTCCAAAAATGGTGTGAGTAAAAAGAGCAGATTCATATCCAGCTTGCCGTTGACTTGCAAATCGATTTTGCTTTGCGCCGGGGTATGCTCAACCAATTTTAAAAATGTATTGTCCCCTTCGAGGTAGAACTTTTCTACTTTGGCCTGTCCTTGGTTAAGCCTGAGTACCATGGGTTCAGGGGCTTTCAGAGAAAGTTCGCCGCGCTTTAGAAAAAACTGTGAGATCGTGATTGCACCTGTCGAATTCCAAAAGCCACCGCTCGGTGAAGCTATCTGCACTTTCGCACTTAAGCGTCCGTCAAAGTCCTTGCGACTCGAAGAGCCAGCCAGAGCCGCAAACATTGGCGCGTAATTCCAATCACTGGCTGTAAAATCCAGGGCAAACGGCGCCTGTGGATTGAGAGGGATAACGAAGGCTGCTTTGACCACATCGCCCAAAAAGGTGCCGTCACCTTCGAGGGTTTTACTGCTAAATTTCAGGCGGTATTTGGAATCAGGCACGGCTTGGTCGCCGACCGACATCTTTGAAATCTGACCTTGCATCTCTGTGTTCGGCGTTAAAACTGGGCCCTTCATGTCCACTTCAAAATCAAGTCCGCCGGCAATTGCTAAACCGGTTGAATTGAGAATCGCAGAGTCCTCTAAACGTAAACCTTTGCCGTGAATGACCGTATCAATGAGGCCGTTTGGATGCCCGACTCCGCTCAGCTGAATCAGACCTTTGTTTTTTAATATCTGAACTCGATCGGCGGTCACTTCGCCGTTTCGAGAGTGAATATCAAAAAAAGCCTGATCAAAAGTTTCTTTGGCAACGGTGCCACGAAACATTGTGGATTTTAAATCATAGGTGAGGGCGGTAAATTCCAAAGGGCCCGAGACTTTGACTTGCGCGGCGCCTGTGCCAGTCACGGCAAATGGCAATTTCACTTTACGGTTGAAAATAGCCAGCAGATCTTTACTATCGAAAAATGGAATTCGCGCACCGAGATTGATTCTTTTTTGGTGGACGTCTACGCTGACTTCGCCAAAATATCGGGAGGTAGAGTAAAACCCTTGCAGATCTTTAAAAGTGATTAAACCCGATTTATACCTAACATTGGTCTTAGCGTTGCCGATCCAAAAATCATCTAACCAGAGGTCGTTGCCTTCGAGATTCATCGAAAAAGTCGCGTGATCCGTGTTGCCTTCAGTTGAACCTTTGACCCGGGTCGTGCCCTCAAGTTTGAGGCCGACGAGGTAGGCCAGATCCTGAAATGAAACCGGATTTCCTTCAAAAGAAATATTAAAGCCTTTTTCGTAATCGATGACACCTTCACTGGCTCCTTGACTAGAGCCGATTCCAAGTTGGGCTTTGTAGCGAACACTTTGTCGGTCAATGAAAACTTCGCCTTGTGCATGAGCCTCAGTGAGCGCCGCAATTTTATCTTTGTCCTCAGTTGAACCTTTGACGTAAAAATCCCGGATCGCCATTGTCGGTTTACATTCGGCGTGAAGATCGGGCCGTAATTCCGCTTCGCAGTCGCCCTCGGCCTGGCCATTTAAGTAAACGGGGATATCGCCAACTTTTAGTACCTTTAGAAGATCATGGAGGGCGACCTTTTCGAGATTGATTTTGCCGTGGACGGTGATCTTTTCTCCAAGATGAATCACGCCTTCGCGTATTTTGGCAAGGCCCGCCGGATTTTCAATCAGAGTATCATTGAGATGGATTTCATTTTCTTTGTACGAACCGCTTGATTGGACAGTGCCAATTTCACGGTTGTCGATGGTCAAATGCTCCGTCCGCAATTCAAAACCAGCGGTTTCTTTTTTGCCTTCAGCTTTTGCCAACTTGATTTCAGCACTGGCGATGCCTGTAAACTTCGGTAGAGTTTTTAAATCAGAGACGCTGCTCGAGAGCCATTTGTAAATCGACTCAAGTGCCAACTGGGATCTGGCATTGACTTCAAAGCTGGGAAATTTAAGGGCCTCCGTGTCGCCATTCAGAATTCCGGAGGCGACCAGATACGAGGCTCCACGCCGGACCTTGAGTGAAGGCAGCGTCACGGATTTCGGTGACAGCAGAATGCGGGTTTCGACATCGAGTCCGAGTTCGGCATTCGTCTCTTTATCTTTGAGATGAATATTGGAGCAGGAAAAATCGGAAAGCAGTTGGCCGCGTTGCTTTTCGCTGTCAAGATTGATGCCGGTAAATGTGACTTGGGCATGCTGCGCCGGTAAAGCCAGACGG
>JAYVXN010000342.1:0-14038 GCA_043785085.1 Bdellovibrionales bacterium
ATTGCTGCCAGTGAAACCGAAACCCCCATCAATCCCAATTCCTGGGCGGGAATACCTTCTTGCAGGCCCGGAACCGTGCGAACCGCACCTTCCAACCAGTGTTCAAGTACGTTCGGTACATGCAGTCCAAAGGTGTGCGACAAAATCTGCGGAACACCAATCCACCCACCAATGACCGAAAGCAAACCCAAAACCATGAGCGGAATCGTCATCAATAAGGGGGATTCATGTGGATGCACATCATGCGGAAGACGGCTTTTGCCCCAAAAGGTCAAAGCCATCAAACGAGTCATATAAAATGCGGTACAAGCGGCACCCAGGGCCCCTGCCAGCCACAACAATGGATGTCCCAGTGGCGAATGATAAGCCATCCAAAGGATTTCATCTTTGGAGAAAAATCCGGCAAAAGGTGGCATCCCGATAATGGCGAGCCATCCCAATAAGAAAGTACCATGCGTGATCGGCAAATACTTTTTCAAGCCGCCCATTTTTCGCACGTCTTGCTCTTCATGCATGGCATGGATAACGCTTCCAGCACCCAAGAACATGAGAGCTTTAAAAAACGCGTGAGTCATTAAGTGAAAAAGGCCAGCACCAAAGGCCCCGACTCCGCAAGCCAAGAACATATAGCCGAGCTGAGAGACGGTCGAGTAGGCGAGAATTTTCTTGATATCCCATTGCGTGAGACCAATCGAGGCCGCAAGCAATGCGGTCGCGGCACCCACAACAGCCACCACATGTAGACAATTCGGCGCAAGTAAAAACAACGGGTTAAGGCGCACAATCATATACACGCCAGCCGTCACCATGGTCGCCGCATGGATCAGCGCCGAAACTGGCGTCGGACCCGCCATCGCGTCAGGCAGCCAAACATACAGCGGAATCTGCGCCGACTTTCCAGTTGCTCCGATAAACAAAAACAAACAAGCCAATGTCATCGGCCCGCTCCAGCCGACTTCGGCGATTGCAGGAAGCTTGGCAATAATTTCCGAAAAGTTCACAGTGCCAAAGAGAAAAAACAACATGAAAATACCAAGGATAAATCCCGCATCGCCAATACGGTTGGTAATAAAGGCCTTCATGCCGGCCGCGGCTTTTTCAGCATCAGTGAACCAAAAGCCAATCAGCAAGTAAGAGCACAGACCGACGCCCTCCCAGCCGACAAACATCAAAAGAAGGTTATCGCCCAAGATCAGCAATAACATATTAAAGAGAAACAAATTCAAATAGGCGAAATATTTCGAGGGCCGTTCATCATGCGACATATAGCCGATACTGAACAGATGAATCAGTGTGCCGACCCCGGTGACGACCAAAGCCATGATAGCACTGATGTGATCGATCACAAAACTGGCTGCGACGTTGAGCCCAGCCACATTAATCCAATCAAAAAACTTTACCGTGACCGATGGTAAACCTTCATGCTCGCCGCCTAATTGTAAAACGATCAGGAGAGAGCAGGCAAAAGATATGCCGGCCGCCAGAGTGGCAACAGCCCCTGCGAAATACGCGTTGTGGGAGCGAAAGCGCAGTCCATTAAAAAGAAAGCCGACCAGCGGCGCAAGCAGGAGAATCGCAAAAAGCATCTGGTTGTTCATCGACAGCGCCCCTAGCCCTTAAGATGTTCAAAGAAGCGAATATTCACTTCGCGGAATTTTTTGAAAATCGTCACTGCCAGCGCCAAGCCGATGGCGGCCTCAGCTGCAGCAATTGTCAGCACGAAAAACACCATGACCTGACCGTTCACATTGCCGCCATAATGACTGAAAGCAATAAATGTCAGGTTCACTGCATTTAACATTAATTCAATCGACATCAGCATAACGATGACGTTTCGGCGCAAAAGCACGCCGAGCATACCGATGACGAAAAGCATCGCCGACAGCACCAGATATTGATTCAATCCGACCTTTAACATAGCTTCAATCGGCATGTGTGCCTCCTGAGATTCGTGAGAGCGTGACGGCGCCAATGGCGATGACGAGAAGTAAAACTCCAATTGCCTCAAAACCAAACAGATACTGGTTAAAAAGCATATTGGCGAGAGCTTTGCTATTATCGATTCCAGCCTCAAGCGGAGGAGCGGCGGACCCGAGCACACCTGAGGCCGACATATAAATTGAAGCAGTGATTGGGCCTAAGAGCGCACCCACGGCAATACATTTCACGACGATGCTGATGGTGCCGCCTGAAAACGTTTTCATCTCGTGCCTGAGATCGAACAGCATCAGCACCATGACAAAGAGAACCATCACGGCGCCGGCATAGACAATCACCTGCACACCCGCGATAAAGGTGGCATCCAGGGTGACAAAGATCGCGGCCATTGAAAGCATCGTGACCGCCAGCCAAAGCGCCGAAAAAATCGGGTTTTGCACAGTGATCACGCCAATTGCGCCGACAAAGGTCAGAATTCCTAAAATGTAAAAAATCAGGTCAGTTAATTCCAGCATTTCTTCTTTCCCTCACACCGCATGCATCAGATAAATCCAGACCGCAGTGATGCACGTATTTGCCAGTGCCCACGGCAGCATGGTCTTCCAGCCAAGGTCCATCAATTGATCATAACGAAGGCGCGGAAGTGTCCAGCGAACCCATACGAAAACCCATAAAAATAATCCGATTTTAATTAAAAGCGAAATATGGAAAATCAGCGCCGTCAGCAAGCTGATGACAGTGGTGCTTTGAAAATGGTTAGCTAGCAAACCTTCAACCCACTGCTGCGTCATCCACGGAAGCGGCAACGCATAACCACCGAAGTAAAACGTCGCCAATAACGCCGAAGCCACCATCATATGGCCATACTCACCCATATAAAACAGCAGCATTTTGAAGCCGCCGTATTCCGTATGAAAACCCGCCACCAACTCACCCTCAGCTTCGGGTAAATCAAAGGGCAAGCGGTTGGTTTCAGCAAAGGTCGAAACCGCAAACAAAATCATACCGAGCGGCTGATAAAAAATTCCCCAATTCGGCAAAAACGAAATGATCTGTTCTTTGCCAAACCACATAAAGTGCAGCGGACCAACCTGATGATTTATCATTTCTTGAAAGCTGAAGGTTCCGTATAAAAGCAAAATACCAACCAGCGAAAGGCCCAGTGCCAGTTCATAACTGATCATTTGTGCGCTGGCGCGAAGGGCCCCGAGAAGAGAGTATTTATTCGCCGATCCCCAGCCCGCCATCAAGAGTGCATAAGCTCCAAGAGAAGAAACCCCCAAAACGAAGACGATGCCGATATTGATATCAAAACTCTGCATCAAAAAATCATAAGGCCCGAAGTGGTGGGCAGAAATTTCTAAAGGGCCAAACTTGTGACTTTGAGTTTCAAACGCCGCCACGCGTATGACCGTTGAGAGCGGAATTGAGCCAAAAGCCAGAGCGCCAGGAATCAAGGCCACGGCTGGAGCGGCATAATACAAAAACGCCACCCCACGCTGCGGAAGAAACTCTTCTTTCCAAAGAAACTTGACGGCATCAGCTAAAAGCTGTGTCAGGCCAAGTGGGCCGACGCGATTGGGTCCAAAACGATTCTGAATAAACGCCGATCCACGTCGCTCAATCCACACCAAAACTGGCACAGCCTGGACCATCATCAAAAAGATAAGCGCCATTTTGACAATATTTACGATGATTTCGAAGGAGTCTTTACCCATGGTCATCATGATTTTAGTTCCAATCCAATGCTTTCGATTTCACTTCCCACACCAAACCAATCACAAACAGCAGAATAAAAATGCCCATCGCCCCGAGAATGTAGGCGCCGTCGCCGCTTTTAATAAAGTCTTGAAAAGTGATCGCCCAGGGGTACATGAAAATAATCTCGATATCGAATAAAATAAACAAAATGGCTGTGAGATAAAATTTGACGGAAATTTGCGTGTCCTTGGTTTCTTGACCAGGAATTCCGCATTCATAAGGCATCATTTTTGCCGGATTAGGAGATTTTTTCGGCCCTAACCTGGACGACAGCAAGAGCATCGCCGCGCCAAATCCGCCGACGATTAAAGTCAGTAAAATAATAAATGGTAAACTGGACACGCATCCTCCCGTTTTTGGCCATTCAGAGCGCACACTGATACGACAGTTGCTTCAACAACCAATGCCGTGGCAATTCACAATCAAGTCATTGTGAATCTCTCATCCCTGAGCCTTTTTCTATGACTAAAACATTTATACCCGACGCAGCTACGGTATTCCAAGTAATATGAGGCAATTCGCTCATTTCTCTCAACGACCGAAAGACCGAAATGCCGCGCGGCGTTTGGTGCGCTCGAAAAATTCTCTCATCGACGAGCTGATCAAGAAATGAGAAGATGCGTTTTCAACCATGAAGACCGATCCGCTTTCCCTCCATTTTGAAAAAATGCTTGAACGTGCCTTTGAACGCGAGGCCGATAAGCTCGATATATCCGGAACGGACTCGACTCTGGCACTTGGGTTTTTCCTAACTCAGCTGACCTCGCCCCTAATTTGGCAAACGCCGCAGCTGGTGATTGTGCCGACAGCCAAAGAGGCGGCACTCCTAGAAAAGCACATTCGTTTCTTTGATCCAGAAATGGCCATTTCGGTTTTGCCATCTTTTGATGTCTCGCCTTACTCCGGCCTCTATCCGAATGCCCGAATTTTAAGCGCCCGGGTTCGCTGGTTGCATGATGCGCAAAACCCCTCATCGCGTCACGTCTTCATGGCCCCTGCAGAAGCTCTGATGCAGCGAGCGATGCCCGTCGAGAGTTTGCGCAAACATACGCTGCGCTTTAAGGTCAACGACGACCTGCCTGCTGATTTTTCCAAAAAGCTCGATCAGATGGGCTATCAAGCGGTGCCGCTTGTTGAAGATGAAGGCACCTACGCCATCCGTGGCGGCATTTTCGATATTTTTTCTCCCGCACATGCGCAACCGATTCGTGTGGAGCTCTTTGGCGACACAGTTGAGTCGGTCCGTTTTTTTAATTCCGAAACGCAGCGCTCAGAAAGTCAGGCGCAGTTTTTCACGGTAATTCCGCCGCGTGAAATTCTCTACGATGATGAAAATCGGATGCGGGCCGCGAAAGCCTATCGAAACAGCGTCGTTGAACGGCCGGTGGATGCGACCGAAAAAGACAGTATCCTACAGGCAATTGCCCAGGCGCAGATTTTTCCGGGTCTCGATTTTTTATTGGGTGATTTTTACCCTGAGTTCACGACCCCGCTTGAACATTTTCGTCACGCGACGGTCACGGCTTGGCATCTGAACCCGCTCGAAATATCGCGAGAAACTGATATTATATTCGAAAATCTCAAGCGCGAATTTTCTGAGTCTGCCGCCCATCCGATTCGCCCAGAAGTCAGCGACCTCTACACCTCGTTTGAGCAAGCGACGCAAGAAAATGTCATTCGCCAGGTCAACCTCTCGAAAATCGAAATTCATGATGCGCCATTTGCTGAGAACGTCGATGAAACCGTAAAAGTTCCGACCCTTGACCTCAAGTTTTTATCTGGCGGCTTTGAGGGCAATGCCAATGCCCTGGCCGAAAACCTCAATCGCGTTCGCGCCTGGCGCGATGAGGGCTTTACCGTTTTTATCGCAGCCAACACCATGGCTCAGTCACAGCGCCTCCATGCCCTTTTAGATAAACACGAAATGCACTCGGTGATAGTTTCAGAATCCGACTACACCTGGGGCGCCTGGCTCGATGAACAAAAGCAAAAACAAGATCGCTTGCAAATTATCCCGCGTGGCATCAGCGAAAGCCTCAGGCTCTCGGATGAGCGCATTGTGTTTCTGCGCGACGAAGACTTCTTCGGCCTGAAAAAACGCAAGCGGGAGTACAAGCAAAGCGGCACACTTGAGCAGCGCGCTCACGCCATGACCTTTGGTGATCTTAAGCCCGGCGACAGCGTCGTGCATGTGCAACACGGCATCGGCGTCTATGAGGGTTTAAAGGTCATGCAGATTCAGGGTATCGACTCTGAATTTATCCAACTCTCCTATAAAGATGGGGATCGCCTTTATCTGCCCATTTACCGCATTGGTCAGATTCAGAAATATTCTGGACCTGGTTCAGAAAAAATTCTCGACAAGCTCGGTGGCATACAGTGGCAAAAAACCAAATCCAAAGTGCGCAACCACCTACGCGAGTTGGCGGCGGAATTACTGGCCCTCTACGCTAAACGTAAAGAAGCGCATCGTCCGCCATTTCCTGAGGCCGATGAAGATTTTCAAAAATTTGAAGCCTTTTTTCCTTATGATGAGACTGACGATCAGCTGCGCGCTGTCGGCGACATCGTCGGCGACATGACTTCTGATCGGCCCATGGACCGTCTGATTTGCGGCGATGTGGGTTTTGGCAAAACCGAAGTCGCCATGCGGGCTGCCTTCAAGGCCATTCAAGGCCAGAAGCAAGTGGCGGTGCTCGCTCCAACGACGGTTTTGACATTTCAACATTTAGAGACCTTCCAAAAACGCTTTCACAACTGGCCCGTGCAGATTCGCGCCCTCAATCGCTTTGTGAGCACGGCAGAGGCCAGAAAAGTCGTGACCGAATTGAAAGAGGGCCGGGTGGATATTCTCATCGGCACCCACCGGCTTTTGAGCAAAGATATTGCGTTTAAAGATCTCGGACTTTTAATTATCGATGAAGAGCAGAAATTCGGCGTCACTCATAAAGAAAAAATTCGTAAACTCAAGGCCGTGGTCGACACATTGACTCTGTCGGCGACGCCGATCCCGCGCACTCTCAATATGAGTCTCACCGGAATTCGCGATCTGAGCATCATCAACACGCCACCGGTCGATCGGTTGCCGACAAGAACGTTTGTTTGTAAATACGACGAAGAGACCGTCCGCAAGGCGATTCAGTCTGAAGTCCATCGCGGCGGTCAAGTTTTCTTTCTACATAACCGCGTGCAGAGTATCTATAGCACGGCCGATGAATTGCGCACGCTCGTCCCCGAAGCACGGATCAAGGTCGGCCATGGACAAATGGAAGAAGAAGAGCTTGAACGAACCATGGTGGCCTTTTTCAATCACGAAATCGACATTTTGGTTTGCACGACCATTATTGAATCCGGAATCGACAACCCTCGTGCCAACACGATGTTCATCGATAACGCGCATACCTTTGGGCTCTCGCAGCTCTACCAGTTGCGCGGCCGCGTTGGACGCAGCAAAGAGCGCGCCTATTGTTATTTACTCATTCCAACAAATAAACGCCTTGAAGCCGACGCCCAAGAGCGCCTCAAAGTCATTCAAGAAAACACCGCTCTCGGTAGCGGTATTCGCATTGCTCAACACGATCTGGAATTGCGCGGCTCCGGAAATATTTTAGGGGCCGAGCAGTCGGGCCAAATCGATGCCGTTGGTTATGAAATGTACCTGGAGCTTCTCGAACAAGCCGTCGCCGAAGCAAGAGGCGAAGAGGTGTTTGATGAAATTGAACCTGATATCAACGTTCGCATACCGGCATTGATTCCTGATTCTTATATTGGTGATTTGCGAATTCGCCTTTCTTACTACAAAGCTCTCACCGAAATTGCTTCGCCCGATGATATTGATCGAATTGAAGAAGAGCTGCACGACCAGTTCGGTAAGCCGCCGGACCCGGTTATCAATTTAATGGGTCTGATGTTGATTCGTCATCATTGCCGCGAGCTCGGAGTGCGTGACCTTAGTTCAGGTACTAAAACAGTTTCATTGGCCTTTACGGATCGAACTCCCATGTCACCGGAGCGGGTATTGAAGCTCGTTTCAATGCATAATAAAAAATACTCAATCACCCCTGACAATCGTCTGATTGTGCGCATGAATAATATCACCTGGCCCAATATCTACGAAGAGCTGCTGTTTCTAAAGAAGGAATAGGACCTGACTTAGGTGCAAATTTGCCTCTGGGGCAACAGCGTCATCTTCGTTAGCTGCTAAGCTGGTTTAAGAGATTATGTCGCCTCTTAAGCTGTTTTTTCTACTCACAGCCATTGGATTTTTTTGCTCGTTTGGGCTTTCTCAAACGAGAGAGTTGCCGTCGCCAGAGCCAATCGCCAAGGAGCCGCCTCTCGCAGAAAAGCCCGCCGATCCCGTCATCGAAAGTGTGGCCGCTCCGGAAGATTCTGAGCCCGCCGCTGTGGAGAAGCCTGGCGAGAAAGTTGTTCCACCGAAACCTGTCGCAGTTAAACCCAAGACCACGGCACTTGAAGCGGAAAACGAGCGGATTTTAAAACACCTGTCTTTGCGGCAAAAAGTTGGGCAGCTCTTTATCTTCGGATTTATGGGCGAAACAATCGAAGGCGGACTTGGCAAAACCATCAAAACACTGCAGCCTGGAGCCATTATTGTCTTCGGTAGAAATATTAAAACTGCGCGACAGACGTCAGAGTTGAATTATCAAGCCCAGAGTCTTTCGCTTGAATCAAGCGGCGTGCCGCTCCTGATTGCCGTGGATCAAGAGGGCGGTAGTGTCGTCCGTATTAAAACCGCTCCTCCTCTACCTAGCGCACTTGCCCTTGGAGAAACAGGCGATAACGTCCTCGTCCATGATGCTGGTTATCATACCGGAATTTTACTCAAGTCCCTTGGCTTTAATATGAATTTGGCACCGGTACTGGATGTGTCTGATCCAGAAGAAAACTCCTTTATCGGCACGCGCACTTTTGGCAATTCTCCTGCGCTCGTTTCGGAGATGGGCCAAAACTTTGCCGGTGGACTCATTCAGGCTGGAATTCTTCCAACCGGAAAACATTTTCCTGGCCATGGCGACATCATGCAAGATCCCCATCGCACGACCCCCAGTCGAACTCGCTCACTTGAACAGCTGTGGAACTTTGATTTGATCCCTTTTACAAAACTCACTCAAGAACTCAATGGCTGGGCCATTATGACCGGCCATGTGGCCTATCCGTCACTCGATGCTACTAACATGCCGGCGACATTTTCAAAGCCCATCGTCACTGATTTACTTCGCAAGAAAATCGGCTTCAATGGTCTTGTCATGACCGATGATATTGAAATGGCCGGGGCATTTGCCATTAAAGACGTCAGGGAACGAGCTGTTCGCGCAGTTGAAGCGGGCGTTGACATGGTCATGGTCGCTTGGAATAAACGCCTGCAAAATGAACTTGTACACGGATTGTACTCGGCCGTTAAAAGTGGCCGGATTTCTGAAGCTCGAATTGACGAAAGCGTTCGTCGGATACTGCTGCTGAAGCGGCGTTATGTCAGCTTTAAAAAGCCGCAGCGGCCAACAAATGCTCAGCTGCTTGCCGCTTTGCGAAGCTCAGCATTGCGCCGGGTATCAGAGCAAACTTTGAAAAGTAAATTTGACCGATCGCTCGCGGGATTCAATCGCGACTCATTGGATTCAATTTCACCACGCCCCGTCTTTGTTTTTTCTGGTAACGAGCAGTTCTTTCGCTCCTTCAAAGACGAAATTAAAAATCACCCGACACGCTTTTACCAACTCTCAAACAATCAGCATTTTGACATCGACCGGGTGATGCGCGCCAATCCACTGGCTTATGGCGTCTTCTACGTCAACGGAACCCATTCTGCGGCCATGCTCAATCATGTGGCCTCGGACTCTGCCAGCCGTCTCATTGTTGTGAACACTGAAACCCAAGGGGTTTTACAAAATCCAGGACAATTCAAATATGTTATTGATGTTTATTTTCGCCACCCATCTCTTGGAAAAATGACCGCCTTCTATTTTTTCGGCGAGCCACCTTCGGGGCGTGTCCCGGCAACAAAGCCGACTAAAGAATAAAGCGCCTATCTAAAAGCTTTATTAATGGCCTCAAGTTTTCCAAATGAAAAAAATGATGCGTTTACTTTTTCAACCTGTCGTGTTTCTTCATCAAAAACCAAGTGAATCTGTGTCGGTGAGCTTACCTTTTCAGTAACGGTTTCACTCAGAAACCCTAAGCCTGGCGCCGAATAAACTAAAATCTCCAGACTCACTCGAGGGCCCGAGGTTTTGGGCAGAAAACGAAGTCCATAAACTTTTCGGCCACCGAGTATCAACGCTCGATATTCCGCCTCATCGCCAGCCCATGATTGAGACAAGGCCGGTAAAACGCTAAGCGGATCTAAAACCGGTCGCGAGAATTTCGTGATCGTCTGCTGGCTGTTCTCGTCAAAGTCTTCATTCGCTTGAAATAAAATACCTTGCTCGTCTTTTCGCACCGTCCAGTGCGACGGCCGACGGGTCGAAAGCCCCTCACTGTATTCGCGCACTAGCACGCCTTCCAGCTGTCGGATTTTCGTTTGGGCTTTAAATGTATAGGCTTTTGAAAACGAGATTTTACCTGAAGAAGTCAGGCTGAGATCGCAATTTGCCGAGCCAGCCTCTCGATGAATCACCAGGCTGGCATTGCCAGAAAAAAAAATAGATTTAGCGATAAATTCTATCTGAGGAAAAAAGGGCTGGTCTAATGAAAAATCCAGCCAGATGACTTGTTTCACATGAATTATTTTGGCCAATTAATTTTGCTGAGCCAATACGCCAACTTCTTTACGAACTCGCGCACGATCAATTTTTTGCAGCGTCTTTTCTAAGAGTTCAACATCCATATCAGTTTGACTGAGGCGCTGCTCAGCTTCGCTCATGGATTTTTCAACACGCGGAAGATCAATTTCTTCTGGACGCTCAGCGGTTTCGGCCAAAACATTCACGCCCACGGGGCTAACCTGGCAGTAACCCCAGCTGATGGCAACGGGATGAACTTCACTTGAGCCCTTTTCACGATACCGTAAGACTCCAGTAGTCAGAGTTGTCATCAACGGAGCGTGCCCAGGAAGAATATCGATTTCTCCACGGAAAGCCGGAATAAAAACCTCTTCGACTTCTTTTCCAGCTAAAAGCTTCTTTTCGGGTGTCACCAACGTCAAAGTGAACATTACAACCTCTTTGCTTTTTCCAGTGCCTCTTCGATTGTGCCAACCATGTAAAACGCCTGCTCAGGAATGCTGTCGTGTTTTCCATCAAGAATCTCGCGGAAGCCACGAACTGTATCTTTAATATCCACGTACTTTCCTGGAGAACCTGTGAATTGCTCGGCAACGAAAAACGGCTGAGAAAGAAAACGCTGTGCCTTACGGGCACGTCCCACAACCAATTTATCTTCTTCACTCAATTCATCCATACCAAGAATCGCAATGATATCTTGTAGCTCTTTATAGCGCTGTAAGAGAGCCTGAACATCACGAGCCGTTTGGTAGTGTTCTTGACCAACAATGTTGGCATCCAAGATACGTGAGGTCGAATTCAAAGGGTGCACGGCTGGATAAATACCAAGCGCCGCAATTTCCCGATCCAAGTTCGTAGTCGCGTCCAAATGCGTGAAAGTTGTCGCCGGAGCGGGATCCGTATAGTCATCCGCCGGAACATAAACCGCTTGAACTGAGGTAATTGAACCTTTTTTCGTCGACGTGATTCGCTCTTGCAAAGCTCCCATGTCTGTCGACAGAGTCGGCTGATAACCCACGGCAGAAGGGATACGACCCAACAGTGCCGAAACCTCAGCGCCCGCTTGGGTGAAACGGAAGATGTTATCTACGAACAAAAGAACGTCTTGGTTTTCGACGTCACGAAAGTATTCAGCCACAGTCAAACCCGTTAGGGCCACACGTGCACGCGCTCCTGGTGGCTCGTTCATCTGACCGAATACCAGAGCGGTTTTTTCGATAACGCCGGATTCTTTCATCTCGGCCCAAAGATCGTTTCCTTCACGAGTTCGCTCTCCGACACCCGCGAAAACCGAGTATCCGCCGTGCTCAGTGGCAATGTTTCGGATCAGCTCCTGAATCAGAACCGTTTTACCGACACCGGCACCACCAAAGAGACCGATCTTTCCGCCCTTCGCGTATGGCGCAAGAAGATCGACGACTTTAATACCAGTCATCAACATTTCAGCGGCTGTCGACTGCTCGTCAAAACGAGGAGCGGCACGGTGAATAGGCCACTGTTCTGTTGCATTGACCGGACCTGCCTCATCGATTGGCTCACCCACAACGTTAATGATTCGGCCAAGAACTCCCTTGCCAACTGGAGTCATAATCATATTGCCGGTATCTTTAACGGCCATACCCCGAACCAAGCCTTCAGTTGAATCCATCGCAATGGTTCGACAAACGTTATCACCCAAGTGCTGAGCGATTTCGAGAACCAGGTTCCACTCGATATCGTTAATGGCTTTATTGGTGACTCGCAAAGCTGTATTGATCGCCGGTAGGTTGCCGGTTTTGAACTCCACATCTACGACGGGGCCTAAGACCTGTTTTACTGTTCCGTTTTCCATTGCCGCTCTCCCTAACCCTTTAAGGCTTCAGCACCGCTTGTGATCTCAATCAACTCAGTCGTGATAGATGCCTGGCGAAGCTTGTTATATGTCAAAGTTAATGAATTGATCATTTCGCCCGCGTTCTTCGTGGCATTTTCCATCGAAGTCATGCGCGCGCCATGTTCTGCTGCCACACTCTCAGACATGCATCGGTAAATCTGCACGTTGAAGTGTTTCAGAATAAGTTGTTCGATAATTTCAGAAGGCTCTGGTTCAAAAATCATATCCGTTGGAAAGCCGGCAGCATTATGTGCCAGTGTGGAGGCTTTCTGCACGTCGATTGGCAACAAAGTTTCTTTGGCAACCGTTTGCTGGATGGCTGACTTAAACTCATTGTAAACAATTTTAACTTCATCATAAGCCCCAGAGCGGTAGGCCTCGACAATGCGTTCAGCAATTTTGGCGGCGAAAGGATAAGAAACCTCTCGCGCAAGGTTTAATATGGTTTCAGTCCCAGTGACTCCGCGGCGGCGAAAATATTCTGAACCCTTTCGTCCGATGAAGAGAAAATCTACTTTTTCGTACTTTGAACGAATCTCTTTATAGGTTTCCTCAGCGGCTCGAGCGATGTTGGTGTTAAACGCACCACAAAGACCGCGATCACTAGTCAAGACGATGAAGAGACAGTTTTTTGGCTCCGCCGAAGCGGTCAGTAGGGGATGGCCCACTTTTTTGGTCGCGGCTATGTCCGCAATCACTGACAAAATCGTATGAGCGTAAGGACGCAAATTGACGATGTTGTGTTGCGCACGACGCAGCTTCGCGGCCGACGTCATTTTCATCGCCCGCGTGATTTGCTGTGTATTTTTCGTGCTATCGATCCGCGATCGAATATCTTTCAAGCTTGGCATCAGAGCCCTCGATTAGTGCTTTGTAGAAGGTTCGAAAATCGACTTAAATTCGTTCAATGCTTCAACCAGCTTTTTCTTGGTATCGTCTTTCAGTGCTTTTTCTTTCACAATCTCAGCCGCGATTTGCGGATACTTCTGGTGGACGTATTGCAAAACCTCTGTTTCAAAACGGCGAACATCAGCCTCTGGAATCGCATCAAGATATCCCGCCGTCGCAGCGAAAATGACCATGACCTGATCTTCAACCTTTTGCGGCGAGTACTGTGGCTGTTTCATCAGCTCAATCAGTCGACGACCACGAGCCAACTGTGCCTGTGAAGCTTTATCTAAATCAGATGCAAATGCAGCAAACGCCTCCAGCGCGCGAAACTGAGCAAGCTCAAGTTTCAATGAACCAGAAACCTGTTTCATTCCTTTAATCTGAGCGGCACCGCCTACGCGCGAAACGGACTTACCGACGTTTACCGCCGGGCGAATACCCTTATAGAACAAATCACTCTCAAGGAAGATCTGTCCATCCGTAATCGAAATCACGTTGGTCGGAATGTACGCAGAAATATCTCCGGCTTGAGTTTCAATGATCGGCAATGCGGTCAAAGAGCCACCGCCTTTGTCTTGGCTCAGCTTCGCCGCACGCTCAAGAAGACGCGAGTGAACATAGAAAACGTCTCCAGGATAAGCTTCTCGGCCTGGCGGGCGGCGCAGAAGAAGTGACAACTGACGATATGCCTGAGCTTGTTTAGTTAAATCATCATAAACAATCAGGGCGTGTCGGCCAGAATCACGGAAGTATTCCGCCATGGCACAACCGCAGTAAGGCGCCAAGAACTGAAGAGGTGCCGGATCAGAAGCCGTGGCCGCAATAACTGTCGTGT
>JAYVXN010000343.1:0-4504 GCA_043785085.1 Bdellovibrionales bacterium
GGAATGTCCGCCGCCAAAGTCATTCTCCAAAATTTCATTCCAATCAATCTCCTGACTCTCAATGCTGACGTGAGGTAGAGCCTTTCGCTTCAATTCATCATCGGCGTTGAAAATCATAAGCACTGCCTGCAACTCTCGCGGCAGCCTTTGCCCACTCCCTGCACTTCCGCTCAGGCTATGTCCTTTTCTCCAAATGCGAGCTTCTTAAGAATCTCGATCTTTGGCAGCTCTGGGTACTTTTGTTCCATTTCCTGAATCCTTGCTTTGTCGCCACCGTCCGTCGTGCAGATCCAATAGCTCAAGGGCTCTGGGACCAGTCGAAGGATGGCTTGGTTTTCATCCTGCATATAAAAAAACTCCGAATACTTACCTTTTACGATTTCAAGACTCTTCACCGCTTCCACTTGGGCATCGTTGAAGTCGAATGCCGCTTGGAAGTCTTTCCAGTCGATTTTCCGCTGACGCAAAATAATGACGCTTGTCGTATTCGGCAGCAGCGCATCGGCCAGCTCCGGCTCCGACAAGAAATCCTTATAGTTCTGCGACAGGCAATAGATGCTCGCCCGATATTTTCGCCAGGTTCGATAGCAGGTGATAATGAACTGCTTTGCGAGTTCTCCGCTTTTAAAGAACCGCTCGGCCTCGTCGCATATCAAAAGATATGGACGGGTCATGTCACTTGCCGCCGTATCCTGGATGTGGGAAGTCAGGAGCAAAAGAAGAATGTCCGTAAGCTCACTGTGGTTCGCCAGCCCCTTAATCTCGATCGTGACTAGATCCCGGCTGAGCCGGATGCTGGTTGGGCGATCAAGCATTTTTCCGTAGGCTGTATTTCCAGTCCACGAAAAGAGAATCTGCGCGTACTTCTTCATTTCCAGGACCGCGTGCGCCTCAAGCAATTGCTTAAGGTCACTCAATACCGGCTTGCCGACCTTCTTATAGACCTCGAAGATCGACTCTTCGAGCAATGCCTTTTCTCGTTTCGGCAGTCCCTTTTGATCCTGGTCCTTCAGGATCAATTCAAGAACGGCGAGAATGAGTTTGATCTTCGCCGAGGACGGTTCATTTTCTCCCGCTTCGAGATCAAACATATTCATGGTGATGCCCGATTCGAGGGTCAGATCAATGAACTCGCCATCGAGCACTTCAAGCAGCCGCTCGCTTGAGGCCCCGTTATCAATCCAAATGATTCTCGGCCTCGGGCTTTGGCCATAGAACTGGAGCATCAACTGGCAAAGGGTAAAACTTTTCCCTGAGCCTGTTTGCCCGAAGACCAAGCCATTCCACGCGGGCAGGTGGGCCGCAAACGGGTCGATCGCAAATAGTGCGCTCTCACGGTTTGGCAGCACACAAACTGGCCGTTCATTCCCGAGCCAACAGGAATAAAGCGGCATGAGGTGTGCCGCGTTTGATGATTTCAGCTTCTTATGTCTGAAACCGGCGCAAACACTCGGCACCGCGCCCAAGAACGCATCAATTCCAGCCAGCGTTTCGACCAGCCCTTCCGCCTGGTTGAGATTGCGAAACGCCCTCAATACCTCATCTGTTCTCTCTTCCAGCTCCGATGGATTAGACGCCCACAAAATGACGTTGAAATCCATCGACACCAACCGCTCGGACCCCTCCATGAGTTCGCGCAAGAGTTCTTCAATCTGCGAGAGCTTGGATTCGCTCTCCAAATCGGAGACGTTCTTGGCTCCTCTCGCCATCGAGTGCGCCACGCGCCGACTTAGTTCCAGGCGCTCGATTTCCTTTCTTTGGTTCAGAATCGAGACGTTCTGGCTGATCCAGAAATGGAAGGGGAGTTTTGTGAACTCATCCACCATCGCGGCGATCGTTTTCCCCTCGGGCAACGTCTTTAGCGTCAATACCCGGAAAAAATAATCACCCATATGAACCGCATCGCGCTTTATCTCGGCGTCAGTCAAGACGAGCTGACTGATGATTGACTGCGTGAGCGGCCCAATGGAGTCCTTGAGCGTCGGCACTCCATGCTTTTCCGACCTCGACAAATTGAGGTAGGAGAACACCAGTCGAAACCATTCTTCCCGGCCCACGCTAGCGGGCGCGAGCTTGCACTGTTTGAGCGATGATTCCAGTTGCCCAACGAGCCGCGAGAATTTTTCGCGGTGCTCGTCGTATCGCTTTTGCGTGACCTGCTCGTATTGCGCCTGCTTTTCAAACAGCCTCTTTTTCTTTAGAAACAACGCCTCACTTCGCACGAAGAGATAAATCTCCGGCACGAAATAACCGTTGCTCGCCGCAGTTTCCTTGAAGAACTTTAGGCGTGCCGCCCGAACCGCTTCATAAACCGGAGCAGCCCCCTCCGAAACCCTTTCATGGCCGTCCAGAACCGTTCGCACATCTGGCGTCAGCCGGTAAAAGAGCTGAAGCTTTGTTCCTTCGGAGCAGGAGACAAGCAACTGCTCCAAGTTCCGATTGAAAAGGTTGATTTCATCAGGGTTCGCGCACGAAATATCATATCCGCCCAACCGAAAACCAGCACCCAGCGAGCCATCGTTAAAAACGACGAAATCATCGTCCAGGTGCCAGAACGGCAGCCTCTCCGCGAGAGACTTACTTACCAAAAATAGGGTTCCTCATCTGATCTTCAAATTTCGATTCCTCTCCTGCGCTCAAGAATCCCGGCGTCAGGTAAAAGCGGGCCAGGTGAATCAAGAATCCATCGGGCTTGTCGCGTTTTCCGACATACAGAACCAAGAGCATGATTGACGGCAGAACGATCACCAGTGGCAACGCCAGTTGCGTTCGGCCAAAAAACAAATCCATCATCGCAGCAAAGATCATCACGAAAAGAAGATCGGGGGCCTCCAGCCCCACGATCTTTAGTTTCGCGTCCAGCTTACGGTGAACATTCGATGTACTGAGATCCAACTATCAACTCATGAACGATTGCAGCCAGTGGATGAACAGCGGGGCTAGGAAGGCCACGCAACTGGCAAAAATACAGAGCACCATCCTGGATTTCGAAGATTCATCGCCCATTGCCGCCAAAATGGCCGCATAGACGAGGCCCAAAATTGCAACGGCGGGCATCAGAACATTCACCAGATTGGCCGTGAGGCCGTTCATCCTGCCTTGGAAGTCGCCCCCTCCGTAGTCCGCAAACGAAATCTCCGGCACCAGCGCCATGACGCTGGCAAATGCCAACACCATGACGACAAACCAAATTGTGTTTCTCGACAATTAGGTTTCGACTTGCAATGCCAGGCAGCGGCTGAACGGACCTAGTTCCATGTAGATGAAACCGCCCGTATTGCTATCCATGTAACCATTGCCGATTTCGCTTCTATGCGAGAAGCGGCCCTTGCTCTTGACCACGACTTCCACGCGATAGTTCACCCGATCGTCTTGTGCGTTCACGGGCTTGGCGAAAAACTGCTTCTCATCCGAAAGAGCGTCGACCTTGAGCCGAAATTCTCCATACTCCGGCAGATGAAATCCAACGCCAGCGGGAAACTTCTTTCCCGTCTCTTTATCAATCCAATACAGATTCAACTTTTCAGTCTTTTGATTTTCCATAAAATTCCTTGTGACAAAACAAAATCTCAATCCAATTCATTCCTGAGAAAATTCAGCTAACTTTGGCGTAGGCCCTCACGAGCGTCGTTGAATTCATCACGTAAGGCTTCAGCTCCCGTTCCAAATAGGCGAGAGACAAACAGACCAGTGCGTGAACCAGTTTCAACGTCAGCCCCAACACTCGCGCGATCTCGTGCGACGACTGGTCCTCCCAAAACTTCAAGTACAGAGCTATTCGCGCTTGGGCGGGCAAATACGAAACCGCCGTTTGCACGAACATGCGCTCCTTCTTCTTTGTCGATATGCAAGCCTCGCCAATCGCCGAAATCGTCACCAATTTTTTCCGAAGGCCCACATGATCTACTTCCCTCGCAAATTGGCTAGCAAGACCACCGCTCCAAATCTCCTGAGTGTTCAAAACCCACCCCATTTCATTTGTTTCATCCGAGCCTCGTCCTTGATCTCTTCAAGGCGTTTTTCATCTATGCGAACGATGAAGAGTTTTCGGTACGTTCGGGAGGCGCGAATCCGACCCCACAGCCGTTTCCAACGAATGACTTTCATGCCGCCATTCCGTTTTTTAACGGCGCCAACATTTCACGCTCGATCTGACAGCTCATGCACAGTTCCGACGCGGGCCGCACTTCCAGCCGTCGCAAATCGATCTCGCCACCACAGTTGGCGCAAAATCCGAAATTACCGGATGCCACACGCCGGAGCGCATAGCGAAGCTCTGTAATACGGGCCGTCGCGTGGTTGTGAACCCGAATTCTCGACTTCAGGTCGCACTCATCTTTTGCGCTGTCGAGGGCGTCCATCAGCGGATTGGCGCAAGCCTCTCCACTCAGTTTCAACTCCTGCTTGATCGCAGCCGTTGATTCCTCAAGGCTTGCGATCTCCCGCTTCAAACGCGAGTAGATCAATTCCATTTCTTCGTTCAATGTTTGTCCCTTCTGTGAGG
>JAYVXN010000344.1:0-4492 GCA_043785085.1 Bdellovibrionales bacterium
TCCTCTACGTACCGAATAAGGCGGCTCCAACCACAACGATGGGTCCTGTTCTCTTCGTGGTCGATGAGCCAAATTTTGTGATCGCAAAAAACCAGACTGATTTTGCCTCGCTCAATCTGAATGCAACTCCGACTCCCGCACCAACTGGGACTCCGACTCCAACTCCGACTCCAACTCCGACTCCAAACGGCAACGGCCAGGCCCATTGTAACGGAAATTGTTAATGAAGTTTGCAAATTACTCGGCATCAATTAATTATGGCCAATGATGAAAAAAATGTGAAAAACGAGGCAATTCTTCTGACAATCCAGACCGCACGACCTTTGACCGCATTTTTTAAATGGTCCGAATCATTAAATTAATGAGATAATTGAAGCATGGCGAAATTCAGCTATCGAGCACGAAATCAAAATGGCGCCCAAGTCGTAGGCGAGATCGAGGCCGAAGATCAAATTGCCGCCAAACGCTTTATTTCGAAACTGCAGCTGATTCCGATTGATGTCCAGATCAAAACCGAAAAGACCGTGGTCGTCGACAGCTGGTACGACTCCCTGAAAGCACATTTCAATCAAATTAAACCTGAAGAAAAAATGATGTTCTTTCAACAACTGCAAACCATCTATTCAGTTGGCGTACCGCTTTTGCGTGGTCTTGAAATGATGCAAACGCAAACGGCAAATCCGCGCTTACAAAAAGTTATCAAGGAACTCATGGCCGATATTGCTGAAGGTCAGTCGATGTACCAGGCGATGAGAAAGTTTCCAAAAATATTTGATCCAATCACGCAAAACATGATCCGGGTTGGTGAGGCGACGGGTGAATTTGATAAGGTTCTCTTAAGGGTATCTCAGGTCTTACAAGAGCGGCTAGAGCATCATTCCAAAATAAAATCCGCTTTGTTTTATCCTAAAATCGTCTTCGTCATGATCGGGATTGTCTTCTCAATCATAATTTACTTTGTAATTCCTAAGTTTAAGGAATTCTTCGATCGCTTTGGTGGTGAGCTGCCTCCAATCACCCGTTTTATTGTCGGACTTTCTGATTTCTTTAATTCGTATTGGTATCTTGTCGCCGCCTTAGGATTTGCCGTCTATATTGGCTTTAAAAAATGGTATGAAAACCCACGAGGCCGCCAGCAATGGGATACCTTCATACTCAAAGTTCCAGTTTTTGGATCTCTTGCATTACAAGCCGATGTTTTGACGTTTTGTTCACTCATGGGGATGTTGATTCGCAGTGGTGTGTCCATTAGCGAAGGACTCGAAGTCATTCAAGATTCCCTGAGTAATTCCATTTTAAAAAATGAAGTCGGTCAAGTTCGTGATAGCGTACAGGCCGGTGAGACGATCACCAGTGGTTTTGCCAAAGGCGTGCATTTTCCAAAAGACATGACGAATCTGATTAGCATCGGTGAAGCCTCGGGAGAGTTGGATAAAACCTTGGATCGAATTGCCGCATTTTATAAAGTACAGGTCGACTCAAAATTAAATAATCTGTCCAAACTGATTGAACCTGCACTTTTACTGATCGTGTTTGGCATGGTCTTGGTTTTGGCACTTGCGGTCTTCATGCCTATGTGGAAAATGAATAGTCTTTTAAAGAAATAAGTCTTGGTGAAAGGCACTCGTTAGCAATGAAAGTGGACAATGAGAATTCAGTAACATGGCGACGCCTCATCTTGGGTGACACATTGACCCGGTGGCCAGATGATATTCTGATCATGGATGTTGCCCGTGTCGGACAGGTCAATTGGCCAATTGAACGTTGCATTCTTGTATCTGATCGACTTGAAACCGCGACACTCATCGAGACAATGATCGCCTGTGGCGCACAACACTTCATTCAATCAGCTAATCCTCGGTTCAATCACGCTGTAAATCTCGCGGCCGCTATGATCGGCGATCCATTAACATTTATTGATAAGCCAATTGAAAGTTACTTTGCCTATCGAACAAAGGATTATCAATCCATATCCTTTCCTTTTCGAAATTCAAAAGAAAAGCTGAAAACCTTGCAGCAGGTGCTCGACTACGGAAGAGCCTGTGGGGTTCGCGAGAACATGGAAGATGTCCTTCGCGGTATTGCCGACGAACTGTTCACGAATGCCATTTACAGTGCGCCACGTGATCTAGAGGGGCGTCCAAAATATTTGACGACCCAACGAAACATGTATGTGGAGTTAGACGCAAATGTGAATGCAGAGATTTTCGTCGCCCACGACGAACAAATTTTAATTATCGGCTGCATCGACACCTATGGATCCTTAAAGCCGCAAAAGGT
This sequence comes from Bdellovibrionales bacterium, assembly GCA_043785085.1. Lineage (GTDB taxonomy): Bacteria > Bdellovibrionota > Bdellovibrionia > Bdellovibrionales > JAMPXM01 > JAYVXN01. The sequence goes on from JAYVXN010000344.1 coordinate 2,281, forward strand.
GGCAGGAATGCTCAAGAAATGCTATTCTTCCGGGACCAATCAGGCCATGGACCTAAGTAGTGGGGGCGCTGGGTTCGGCTGTTTTTTGATGATGGAGCAATCCTCAAATTTTTCTTTAATGGTCAACCCTGGACAAAAATCCCTCATCTTTGCCAGTATACTTTTAGGCCTGACGCTCAAAGCTTCCGCTATAATTCCCAAAAATCTGCATTTGGTGACAGTCGCCAAAGAAGGCATCGGTCAGGATGAGGCGAATGCGAAACTAATTGGAATCTTTGACAATTAACTGGCCTCTCGTCGCGGCTCACTTAAGGGGATTTTCAGGAGTCTAGAATTCTACGCATGAATTTTATTTTTCCTCCAAACACGCCGATAAAAGGCAGTCAATCGTGAAAATTTAGTGTCGACTGGAGTCGCTGCAAAATGGGAATAAGCCAGGCCAAAAAGCTAGGTGAGAAAAAAAACCTGGAACAGATCCTGATTGAATGGGGCGAACTCACGCCTGAATCCCTCGCTGCCGCATATCAAAAGGCAATGGCAGCGCAAATACCTATTCACCATATTCTGGTGCGTGAAAAGTATATTTCTGACGTGACACTCGCCAGGGCCTTTTCAGAACAAAGTGGACTTGAGTATATTGATTTATCGAACTTCATTTTGCAAGAAAACGTCTTTAATTTGATACCTGAGCGAATTTTACACAAACACAGTTTCTTGCCACTTGAAGTGATCAACGATCAAATCATCGTCGCCGTCAAAGATCCGGATGCGGTCTTCACAATTAATAATGTCGGACGGGTCTTACAAAAGAAGCTTGGATTTAAAATCGCGCCCGAATCCCATTTGGCCGCAGCCTTGAAAAAAGCTCTCAGCGCCAAAACTCAGCCAGTCGCGGTGGGCGCAAGATCCGAGAAACTTGAACCGATATCGGTTACTCCATCCGTCACTCCTATGCCCCCGACGGCTGAAGGCGCAAAACCAGGATTTATTGAGGAATTAATTCAAAAAATCACCGAAGCCGCGATTGCAGCCAGAGCCAGCGATATTCACGTCGAACCGGAAGAAAAAATTGTCCGAATTCGGGTTCGCACTGACGGTGTTTTACGAGAACTACAGACTGTGCCAATTGAATCCCATGCACCCATCATCTCGCGCTTAAAAGTTGTGGCTGGCCTGGATATCGCTGAAAAACGAAACGCGCAAGACGGCAGCTTTCAACTGCAAATTGAAAACCGCACGATTGACTTTCGTCTTTCCACCTTGCCGACCATACGAGGTGAAAAGGCAGTTTTGCGAATTCTTGATAAATCGGCTTTGAAAGTCAGCCTTGACGAATTGGGCCTGTCGCCGCACTTGCTCCAAACCCTCGCACAGATATTAGAAATCCCCCATGGCCTCATTTTAGTCACGGGACCAACCGGCAGCGGAAAAACAACAACAGTTTATTCAATGCTCAACCACATCAACTCTCTCGATAAGAACATCATCACAGTTGAAGATCCGGTTGAACTGCAGTTTTCAATCATCAATCAGGTTCAGGTCAATTCGAAAGCCGGCCTCACTTTTGCGAGTGTACTCAGAAACATTCTCCGCCAAGATCCTGATGTGATCATGATCGGAGAAGTTCGTGACAAAGAGACCGCGGATCTTGCGATACGGGCCGCACTGACAGGTCACATGGTCATCAGCACGATTCACACCAATGATTCGATCAGTACGGTCACGCGTTTGATTGATATGGGCGTTGAACCCTTTCTGGTCTCCTCTTCGTTGATGGGCATTATTTCGCAGCGTCTGGTTCGGGTATTGTGCCCCGACTGCAAACAACAGCGACCCATCACCCCAGACGACATGCTCATTTTTAAATCGGTGCACCTTGACCCAAAAATCCAATTCATCTATGAGCCACAAGGCTGCCCTAAATGTCATCGCTCGGGTTTTCTGGGACGTATGCCGATTTTTGAACTATTAGTTCCCAATACCGCGCTCAAAAAAGGTATCAGTGGAGAAAAAACGGCCGAAGAACTTCTTCCAGTCTTGCAAGCCGCCGGCTTTCAGCCCATGCGTGTCGATGGATTGATGAGAGTCATCCAAGGCATCACATCGTTGGATGAAATATTGAAAGTCACGATCTAAACCCCAATGTTGCATAAACTTTCGAGTCGGAATGCTCCAGAAGCCCGAAGGTGGCGGCTCGCGCAGGAAAATCTGG
>JAYVXN010000345.1:0-4480 GCA_043785085.1 Bdellovibrionales bacterium
TCTCGTTAGCCGCCTGCTAGCGCTTCGGCCTCCCGTCTCGATTCGTCGCAAAATCCACGGCGAAAAAGTGTCAAGTTACTTATGACAGGGTGCTTAGCCTAAATGCGACATTAACTTTCGGTCAAAACCGCTGGCGCTCGCTCCAGAAGCCGGATTCAATTGCGCAATTCAAAAATTTCGTCGTGATTGGCGGGCGCAGGCGCTTTCCTGAGGGTGTCAAGCTGACGCTCCACTGGCCCAAAGGGATATTATCAAAATCGGGATTACCGGTTGCAGCGGCACAAAGCTTTGATTTCGATGTGCTATAGTAGGAAACCTAGGATAGTTAGTTCTAAGGCTTAAAAAAAGATGCTACGCGTTTTTTGTTTCTTTTCAGCTTCTTCATATGACCATTCAGCTCCGATCGCAATTCGTCCTTGCTGCTTTGCTTGACCTCAGACTCCGGGGGGACATGTCCCTGATATGGCGAAGGGTTTCGATGACGATTAGGCTGTGGACCATTCTTTTGGCTTGGCCGCGTGGCATGTTGAGAATCTCGTGGGCGTTATTATCTGAGTCGAAACACCAGCCAGGCATAGTGAATATGATTTCGTTCATTGGTAAATCTCCTTTGATAAGAAGATTAGGACGTTCCCTTCAGGACGATTCAAAGAATAGCAGATGCGAGATTTTCGGAATTTTCAAAAATTTGATCGTGTGGTCAACGGTGAGACGGCCAAATTTGAGGTTTTAGGCCGTTCCGTTCGACGGTGTGAAATCACGACCATTGATATGTTTTGGAGCCGATGATGGTTTCCAATCGGCCACATATTTTTGAGTTTACTAAGTTTGAGATGAGCGGAACTGCATCAAGTTTATTTGCATCACTTTGACTATTGTCGCGCGTGAGGCGGTGCGGGAGCAGTTGGCACAGCTGGAAGATCGCAATGTGCGTGATGCGGCCGTGGTGGTGCTTGATACGAAGACGGGTCAGGTGTTGGCGTATGTTGGTAACGGCGGAGCTGATTATTCCTCGGCTCCGCAAATTGACGGCGTTCGCATGCGGCGGCAAGCGGGCTCAACTCTGAAGCCATTTGTGCTCTGGGACATAAAAAAAGGCCGCCATCAAATTGAGTTGAAAACCGCGCGCGGCCAGGTTGTCGACAGAGTCGGTTTTTTGGTGCGGTGAAGAGTTGGCAAAAATTTCGCAAACAGCATCCGCAACCGCGATCAAGCGAGCGGCCAACCGCGAGAACCGCAAACCGCAACTGCAACTGCAACCGAAACGGCTCGCGGTAACCGCTAACGGCCCACATGTCCGCCGCCCACCGATGGTCTTAAGCCGACATATAATTTAATTGGCTTTCGCCTAGTGAGGACCGCTCCCTAGTTCTCGCAGCTCATGCCAAGCTTATTTCATCGGTTTCCATTTTTTCAGCATGCGATTGATGGTTTGATACGATTTTCCGTCGAGGATCATGCGAATCACTTCCAAAGTGCGCTGTACTTTATCGATAAAGTGACCATCCGGATCGCTCTCAATAATGAAGCGCCGGGGATGAGCTTCCCATGCAGATTTGACTTTCTCATTGAGGCGCCAGGCTTCTTCAAATGTTTCATTGCGAAGCGGATTGGTCGTGTCGTAGTGGCCGATCGGGGCAGTGTCGAGGTGCAATATCCAATCATAGCGCTTGAACTCTTTTCTTTGCGTGCTCTTGACATCGGCGAAAAACTCACTTTGTTTACCTGGCCAGTAGGCGAGGGCATCAATTGAGCCGCGATCACACACGAGAACCGTCTCCGGAGTTTCTTCAAGCAGTAAAGATTCAAGTTCACGCTGCACAAAGTAAATCGCGCGCTGTTGATGGCGCACGCCACTCATGGTTTTTCGCCGTGGCCAGCCGCCACCGAAAATGAGGCTTGCGGCTTCGGGTACGACCATAATTGCTTGAGAGAATTCTTTCTGAATCGCCTGTGCGAGTGTGGTTTTGCCGCCAGAAGGGCCGCCAGTCAGGCATATTTTCATTTCACACTCCTTGCGCGTGCCGCGGATTCCGGATGCAGCTCCAGTTCAGTAAAAAGAGCTGCGTGATCCGAGAGTTGCTTCCACGGATCTCCTTCGAAAACGGTTGCACTTTGTACGGTAAATCCTCGCGCATATATACGATCGAGAGGCAGAAATGGCAACCAACTTGGAAAGGATTTAGCGTGGGCCCCGTGCTTTAGTTTAAAGACTTCCTTTACATCAAGTAAACTTTCCAAGACCGTAGTGGCGTTTTCGCGCCAGTCATTAAAGTCACCAGCTATAATTAACGGGCATTCATGCGGGACGTGCCGCTCGATTCGCTCCGCCAGGCGTTTGACCTGAAGTCTGCGGCCCCTCTCAAAGAGATCAAAATGCAGGCAGATGACATGCAAATCGCAGCTCCAACTCGGCATATGGATCGTGCCATGTAAGATCCCGCGGCGTTCAAAACGGTTATTGGAGACATCGATGTTTTCATAGAGTTTAAACGGATGCAGACTGAGAATGGCATTACCGTGATGGCCTTCGCTGTAGACAGCATTTTTGCCATAGGCAAAATGCGGCCAGATTTGGTGGGCCAAGTACTCAAGCTGTGGCTCCATCGGCCACTCCTTGAGTTTTTTCTTAAAGTGTGAGTGTTCATTGAGGACTTCTTGCAAAAACACCAAATCAGCGCCCGAGGTTTTAATGGCCTCTTTGATATGGCGAAGAACGAATTTTCGCTGCAGCGAAAAGCCTTTGTGAATATTATACGAGAGAATATGCAGCTGGTGATCTGAGCGCATTTTAAATCCAGTTTCTCATGAGAAAGGTCACAATCCGCCCCCAATAACTCATGAGGATACGAATCCGCCCCATCGCTTGACCGACTTCTTCAGATTCTTTAAGGTCTTTTAAAAACTGATTTTCAAGGGCTGCGACCGAGTCGTTATGGGTGAGCACGACATCGACTTCCAGATCATGCATAATACTCCGCGTGTTCATATTGCTGCTCCCAACAGTCGCCCAGTCATCAATTAAAATGGATTTTGCGTGCAGGATGCGCGGCAAATATTCAAAAACCCGCACTCCGCCCAAGAGCATCGGACGGTAAAATGAAGTCGCCACCCAGCGCATGAAAAATAAATCCGAGCGCCTTGGTACCAAAAGTCTGACGTCCACTCCGCGGCGTCTTGCCCGAAGCAATGCCGTTAATATTAAAGTTGACGGCACAAAATACGGGTTGGTGATCCACACTCTGTTATTGGCGCCTCGAATCCTTGCCAAGAAGTCGCGCATCGAGCGCAGCCGTAAGCGGTGCGTGAAATTGAGTCGTACTAAGGATTCGCGAGGAATGCGGGCTTGGCGAAATTTATCAATCCACTTTCGTTTACCCAAGGTGCTGTGTGACCGCAGCCAGACATTTTCAAAGGCGGTCGCAAGAAGTTTGACTTCATTGCCGACCACGCGGGCCCCGGTGTCGCGCCAGGCTTCGACACCGGAGTAGCTCTCCAGATGTACGCCGGTGATGTTCATACTGCCCACCCAGGCAATGGAGTCGTCAATGACCCAGACTTTACGGTGATTGCGGCGGTTCATGCGTGAGAAAAATTCATGCAATTTTAAAAAGCGCTTCAGTGACAGAAGAGTTGACCAAAGCAGCGGATGATAAATTCGCACTTGGACGCCGGAATTAAGGAGCTCAGAGTTCCAGCGGCCTATCCAATTGAGCGCGCCAATACCATCGACAACCAATCGCACTTTCACACCCCGGCGCGCGGCCCGGATCAATTCACTCTCGATGACATCACCAAACTTATCTTTAGTAAAAATATAGGTCTCGACTTCAATTGATTTGTTTGCCGCCGCAATATCGGCTTGGAGGTCCTTGAAGAAGTCATCGCCGCAAAAGAAAACCTTTTCACTCTGCCAGTGTTTTCTGAGCAAGGGCGCTGCGGTCTCGTTCCTAGGAAGAGAGATTGGGTTTTGCACCACTAGTTCTTAACTTTTTCAGGTGGTTTTTCGGCAGCTGTCGCTTCAGGCTCAGCTTCGGAGCGCAAAATGGCTAGGCGATTTTCTATTTCTTCTGGCACACTCACGCCGCTGCTGCCGGTGTATCCTGAGTAGAGTGAGTTTTTCAAATGATCATAACAAGTGCTGGCCATCTTTGAATGGGGGTCGGCGTGAATACAGAGCTCATAATATGTTTCATGCAGGGTCCAAAAATTCATATCTCTTGTTGCTTCGGTGGCGACTCCTGAGAGATAGAGTGCTTTGGCATAGCTCGGGTTTTTTCTTAAACCCAAACCGAGCCAATCGTGAAGGAGACTCGCGGCACGAAAGTAGGCGACATCTTGACTGTGATCGAGAGGAAAGGCCATGTGGCGTGACGCTTTCTCGATTAATGCTTTGGCTTTCTTCAGCTTGGCTTCAGGGCTTTGTATAGAATTTGCTGGCTCTCTTTGCCATTCCTTGAGTGACGTCATCCAACCACGA
>JAYVXN010000346.1:0-4464 GCA_043785085.1 Bdellovibrionales bacterium
TTTCGCTGTTTTTAATCGGACATTGGGTCAATAGTCTCTACTTTTTCATTGAGAAAAGCACGTCCAGCTCTTTTAAGATGATCGGTACCGTGATCACAAAAATCGTACCGAATCTTGAAATGTTCAATTGGCGCTCTGCCCCGATTTACGATTCGGTGATTCCGCTGACGCAGATTCTGCATTCGCTTGCCTATGCAGTGGGATGGATCGTATTTCTCTCGGTCCTGACATCACTTATTTTCAGGAGACGCGATTTTGTCTGAAATCGTCGTGGGTGTGGCATTTTTCTTTTTATTGGGCGTCATTTTTGGAAGTTTTGCAAACGTTGTGATTGTGCGAATGCCTGAAGGTGAAAGCGTGGTTTCACCCAGTAGCGCTTGTCGAAAATGCGGCACCAAGATTCCATGGTATCATAATATTCCGATCGTCAGCTGGTTTGTTTTACGAGGCAAGTGCTATAAATGCGCGGCCAAGTTTTCATTTCGATATCCGTTGGTTGAGATTATTATGGGTCTGCTGTTTGCCTGGACCTTTTATGTTTTTGGCTTGAACTGGTCGCTTCTTGAATACCTGATTTTTGTTTTCTGTTTAGTCACCGCAAGTGTCATCGATATTGATCACATGATTCTTCCTGACAAATTTACCCTCAGCGGCATTGTCATTGGCCTGGTCGGTGCGGCCATTAATCCTGATCCACATCGGGTCTTCCTGGATTCGTTCATTGGCGTGATCTTAGGCGGAGGCTTTCTTTGGGCCGTGGCATATATCTACTATGTGTTACGCAAGCGAGAAGGCATGGGCGGCGGTGATATCAAGCTATTGGCCTGGATCGGCGCGGTTCTTGGATGGAAAGCCATTCCCATTGTGATTTTGCTTTCGAGCTTGTTGGGCAGTCTGGTCGGAATCACTCTTGCTCTTCGAACCAAGGGTGGTTTGCAAAAAGCAATTCCTTTCGGACCGTACCTTGCGGGAGCCGCCTTACTTTACCTATTGCTCGACGGCCCCAGCTGGAGCGAATGGTATATGCGCTTGCATGGTCTAGACGGAAATTAGAACCTAGACTTAAGCAAAGTTTGTTTGGCTCACAAGAAGCCACCGTTTTTTGTAAATCGTTAGCTCAATTGACAATTTACGATAGGTCCTATCTAATTTTAGATAGAGATTGTTGCAAACTTAAAACACGGCGGCAATCCCTGGCCGGGACGACGATAAGACCGATTGGGTACAGGCAAATATTTCCCCGTCATTTGGCTGCGACGCTTGCGCATCTTGAGAAAGGCATTTGAGACATGTGGTTTTTTGGGGCAAAAAAAATTCTCGGCCTCGATATCGGCACAAGCTCCATTAAAATTGCTGAGCTCTCGTCTGGGCGCCGTGGTTTGTCCCTTTCAAAATTTGCCATGCTCCCTCTGAATCCAGGCGCAGTCTCTGGGGGTGAAATACTCGAGGCCCAGGTGATCGGGCAGGGAATTGCTTCACTGGTTTCTTCCATCAAAAGTAAAAGTAAAAACGTCTCCACCGGAATGTGGGGAACCTCCGTTATCGTGAAAAAAATTTCTATGCCACGCATGGATGAGAAGTTGGTGTCTGAGCAAATTCGTTGGGAAGCCGAACAGTACATCCCCTTCGATGTTAATGAAATCAGTTTAGAACATTATATTTTGAAAAAAACCGCGAGCACCATCGAGAGCATGGATGTTCTACTGGTCGCGGCTAAACAGGAATATGTCTTTCGCTACCTGGAGCTTGTCGAAAGCGCGAATTTGCAGTGCTCAATTCTCGACGTCAGTGGTTTTGCCTTGGCGAATTGCTTTGAATACAATTACGGCATTCAACCAGGGATCGTGGCGTTGCTGAACATTGGTGCCGGTGTGGCCAATCTTGTCGTCCTCAATGAAGGTGAATTAATATTCAGCCGGGATATTGCCGTCGGTGGATTTAATTACACTCAGGATATTCACAAATCTATGGGCGTGAGTCTGCAGGAAGCTGAGGCACTCAAAATCAGCGCGTCCGTTGGCCAAGAAGTTCCCGATGAGGTGAATGCGATTATTGCCTCGACGAATGATTCAGTCGTTGATGAGATTCGCAATAGCTTTGAGTTTTTTGCGGCCACTTCGGGCGGACTCGCCATCAACCGGTTTTATGTCAGTGGCGGTTGTATCTTTATTCCGAAATTAGTAGAAGCCTTGGCCCGCGCTACCGGTTTAACCTACGAAGTTATGGATCCGTTCGCGCGTATTTCCTACGACACGAAAGCGTTCAGCGCCGATTATATCGCACAGATTAAGTCAATCAGCAGTGTGGTCCTGGGCTTGGCGATGCGAAAGGAAAATGATCGATGATTCGCATCAATCTCTTGCGCAACCTGAGTGCCGATTCCGCAGGGGGAGCCGCTGGGTCGCTGTTGCACACGGTTCCAGCCGATATCCAGCGGCAAGCGGCCCTAAAACTTCTTGTCATTCTGATATTTCCACTGCTCTTATTTATTTATCAGAAGATTAGTATTTCAGTTTTGGAAGGTGATGAAGCTCGAATTCATAATGAGACCAATGATATTCTCAACAAGATGAAGTCGTTTGGCCAAACGTCTATGAAAGTTGAAAAATATCAGACCGAGAAGAAACGCCTGGAAAAGCAACTTGAGCTCCTCCGTGCTCTCACCAAAAACCGCCTGCGTGAAGTGAAAACATTAGCCACTCTGCAAAACCTGGTCCCTGATAAAGTATGGCTCAAGGGCCTAAAGGTCGAGGCGGGACTCGTCTCACTTCAGGGATTTGCCGAATCAGAAGAGTCGTTTTCTGAATTGGTCCGGGCCCTTGATTCGAACGTATTTTTTAACAAAATGACAGTGAAAAGCACGGAGCAACAGGCGAGCAGTTCGGGAACAGTCAAAAAGTTCGATATTGAATTCAGGGCGGGTAAAGACGAATGAATCAGTATCTGGCAAAATTGGGAGCTCTGGAGTGGCGAATTGTGCTGAGTATCGCAATACTGGCGGTGGCCGGATATTGGTTCCTCAGTGCCGACGACAACGCCAAGTTTGAAGAGCAAATCAAAGCGGCAACGACTGAAAAGAAGCTGACTGAGAAAAAGCTAAAAGACATTCAAGTGGCGGCATCGGACGCCAAGCGCTTTGAAGAAGAAAATAAATCGATCACCGCGCAACGAGATGCGCTGTCGAATTATCTGCCCGCTTCATTGGGCGTGACAGATTTGATTCAAATCATCAATCGCGAAGCGACAGCTGCCGGGCTCGAAATTGTAAAAACCACCGATCCAAAACTTTCTGAGCGGATTGAATTTTATGAAACGCTGAAGCTCGATGTCCAGCTGTCTGGCACTTATGGGCAAATCGTCTTATTTCTATCGTCTCTGACCAAACTCAATCAGCTTGTGACAGTCGACCGCATCTCAATAGATACCTCGGTTAAATCGACTTTAGATGTGCCAAGACTTGATTTCAAAGGCACTGTCATCGGTTATCGCTACCTCAAAGAGGTCGCTAATAAATCGACTGACTCGGCAAAGAAAGATGATGCAGCAGGGGCGGCCAATGCGAAATAAAGCGGGACGACTTATTTTCACCCTGATTTTTTTTGGCACGCAACTTTTGAAGGCCGAAACGACAACGACCAATCCGCCACCGGACCCCAATATCAATTCGGATTCTGCCGTGGTTGAGCGTTCGATTATTCAGGGATTTATGGACCCCTTTCCTTATGACCCGAATGACAAACGCGATCCATTTCGGCCACCTATTGAAGACAAACAGTTGCCGGCAGGGGCGCTACATGGACCACTGCTCCCTTTGCAACGTTTCGATTTGAATCAATTGAAACTCATGGCCGTTATCTGGGATGTGGCTCGTCCTAAGGCACTCATCAAAGATCCAGAAGGTAAAACCCATATTATCGGGCCAAATGCCAAAATAGGACAAAAGAACGGTTATGTGGCCGTCGTTCGTGAAGGTGAAATCGTCGTCATTGAAACAGTTGAGCGTGATGGGCGATTGTACTCGACCGCCCAAGTTGTTAAAATATCAAAGTGAGGAGGCATCCATGACGGGAGCCGGTAAAGCATTGATCAGTATGATTTGTCTCTTTGGTCTCAGCGCCTGCACCAGTGCTGCAAAAAATCAGGCCGATTCAGCCAATCAGATGGACGACTTAACCATCGGGCAAAAGGCCGACGATGGCGTGAATCCCGACCTCGCCTCAGAAGAGCTCTCCGGTACCTCGGCGCTTCCGGCGGCGCCTTCGCGTCCGCACGTCGAGACGGCGGCTTTACCAGTGCTGGCTTCGAACGCAAGCAGCAAAAGTTCATTCAATCCCGGCGATGTCTCAGAAGTCGATGTGACCGATTTGAAATACCTTGCACAAAAAGGCGGCGGCACCGTTGTCATTGAAACGTCTGGCCCGGCCACGTTTCGTACCCGCGAAGAGGCGAATTTAAATCAGGTGG
>JAYVXN010000347.1:0-4464 GCA_043785085.1 Bdellovibrionales bacterium
GTCTGTTGATTTGTGGAAACTCTTGCATACGCTGCGATCGTTTTATTCATTTTTCCCTCGTAAAACCAGTGCCTTGACTAGCCATGTTGGATAGCCAAAGCACTGAATAGATCGTGGCTTATAGGTAGATTAAAGGGAGGTCGAAAGCGATCTCAGGATCTAAAATCGCTTGAGAGTAGAGACAGAAAACGCCGGTTGAATCGGCGAGTTTGATGCAAACTTCGCCGAGGCTACCATTTTTTCCTGGCGCGCCGCTTGATCCACGAAGACCTAGAAATCCATCCGGACCTTTTTTTGCTGATTCGCAGGCAGAATGATTCCAAGTGCGTGACTCGGCTTGATCGTCATTTTGCTGCCGCCTTCCTTCGGTTTTTTCGGTGGCTTCATGAGCTGGCGGTTCCACCAGGAGTAAGACATCTGGTGTTGTTGAGCGTCGATGGCTAGGTCCATCATTTTATTTGTCGTCCAAGCGAATGCCTCTTTGGTGAGGCGACCGCCGTAGACGAGGCATGTGCCAAGGCCAATCACCATCAAAAGTATTTTCAAAAGATTAAACACGTGACCTCCAATTTTTTAAAATTGTTTAAATTCAAACGGACCAGCGCAAAGCGAGTGCTCGAAGCACCGCCGCTCTTAGATTTTTATCCATGCTAAAAGCGTCATCAAAAATATTGAGTTCTTTTTCTCTATAACGATCCGTCCATAAGAGGCGCGCCCATTCCAAGGCGATACGCTGACCAGACGACCATTCCCAATTTAAGAGTTCATCCCAATTTATTGACTCATTGACGAGATCGACAAAACGAATTCCGATTCGCGCAAGCTCCGGATCGCCAGAAATAACGGTGAGCACGGCTCGCAATTGGAGCGATTGGCGGCGCTTGTCGACATCGCCCGAAAGGGCTTCTACATTTACAGAACTAGGGTTCGCATTTTCTTGATTCATGACTCTCAATCCTTTGATTGCCTACATGGGCAATCGGCTTTTGGTTTACGAGTCTTTGATAATTTGATATGGTAATTTCAGATTGCTGGATAAGATCTCGAGAATTCGAGACTCATTTCACCAGCCATAATCCAGCACTCGATCCAGCCAATCAGAGTGACAGGTTGTGATGGCGAGTGATGAGAAGCGGCTCTAGTCGAACTGAGCGAACTTGAAACTCTTGTTTATAATCAATTAGTTAAAAAAATGCTGCATAGCAATGCTGGAAAGATGGTCGGGGTGACAGGATTCGAACCTGCGACCTCTTGCTCCCGAAGCAAACGCGCTACCAGGCTGCGCTACACCCCGATCTATTAATGAGAGCAGATTTTTTTATCGTGTTTTACCAAACTTCACAAATAAATAGACGAATTCAATGCGTAAATCCAAAACTAACTCAGGGCATAAAAAATCCTAGGTTCATCCAAACCCCGAATCGAAAGTGGGAATCGCGCCCAAACACTCCCTAAATGCGAGTTCGGATTGGCGCGAGCTTGCGCAGGCAAGCGAGTGCCAACCGTATGTTTGAGCATTTAGGGAGTGTTTGGGCGCGATTCCCGCTTAGGTGGACAAGAGTACTTGAATTTTGCGATGTTTTTGCGCATCGAAGACTGAAATGGCTTGGCCACAGACTGTTCGGCCCGCAAGTTCTTCTTCGCAGCGGCTCTGTAAGTAATCCGCTAATACGCCACGCAATTCCCGTTTGATTGAACCTTTAGGAATGCGCATCAGCGACAAATGCCAATTGAAACTCTGCTCGAAATGTTTGACCTCAAGTTCACACTCGATCGCATTTGCGGCCCATTCTAAATTTTCAGAAGGAGCGAGCGTCAGTGTGACATAATCATATGGAGTTGTCAGTCCCTCTAAGATTTCAATTCCAATGATTTCGGCATTTAAGTTTTTTCGCGAAAGACGCCGCACGATTTCTTCGATTTCACCCAGCTCGTAGCTGCCAAGCACATAAGCCAATGAGATATGTCGTGATTCAGAGTGCCCCTCATTTGGGGTGGTCTCAAGTCCCCAGGCCTGCAGCGCGGATTTGAGAGTTTGCTGCAGATGTTTTAAGCTTTGTTCGGGAACATCGACGGAGAGGTAGGCGTTGGTGATCGTGTGCATCTTCATTTCTCTTTCACTTTAAAAGTGAAGTATTTGTCTAGATACACTCATAACACCTGCACTGCGTGTTATAGAATGTACACAAATTCTTAACAGGCCTGCGCCTAAGTGAGACTTTTTTAATCAGATTTTATTGTCTGAGGAGGCTAGTGACTTTGCATTAAGGGGTCTATTTTTTGTTGAGATTGAGGATGACGACGAACGAGCCGAGTTCACTGCTAAACGGAATAAGCACTGAGTCGTGCAATGGCAAGACCAGAGCTTGGGCTCCGGGCCCGTGCACCGTCGGAATACTCATTCTAAGGGAGTGGCCGCGTTTATTGAGATGTTGTTTAAAGGTACCGTAAACAGTGTTGGTGAGTTCACCGACACTGTCTGACACTGATTTATTGATTTCAGAAAAGGCGTGGCCATAAAGTTTTTGTAAAACACCGTAGAGAAATCGATCTTCAAAACTGAGTAAAACAAAACCGTAAAACTCTGCTTGGTCGATGGTCATCATCCCAGATAAGGACTGAAGTTTGACCTGAAGGGGTTTGAATTGCGGTTGGCCGACTTCGACTTTGACCATAAAAAAGCTCTCAAGAGTAAGTGTCACAGCCGCGATCAAATCTTCGGTCGTGTGCAATTCAAAGGCGAGTGCGCTCATGCGACCACCTTATAATGTTCGCGCATATGATTTAAGATCGTGCCCAAGGAGGCTTTAGTCCATGGTTTTAAGAGATAATCAAAAGCTCCGGCCTGACGGGCAGTTTCAATTGCGGCTCCGTCGGAGTCAGCACTGACAAGAATAAATTTAAGGCCGTTGAGATTTTTATCGTCACGGCAAAGTTTCAACAATTCCAAACCTGAGACATCCGGCATATGCCAGTCGCATAGAATATAATCGAAGGGTTTTGCCGTTTTTGCAGCTTCTCTCAAGGTCTGTAAAGCAGACGTGGCATTGTCCGTTTCGAGGAGTTCACTGAGGTTCGCGTCCTTCAAAGCATCTTTGAGCATCCAGCGAACCATTTCAAAATCATCTACAATTAAGATTTTCAATTATACGTCCTGGTAGTAGTACCAACATTTCGGACGAACTTTTGCCCAGGTTTAGTCGATTCGCAGTCGATTCGCAAAATGAGGCGGCAATATACGGATTTAAGTCGAGATTGTCTCGCTTGAATAAAGACACTGACTAAAAGAGAGATTAACGTTAGGTAAAGAGGCACAAGTTGATTGATTCTCAGCAATTATTTTTACGCCTATCGCACGAATTGCGCACCCCCATTACTCTGAGCTTGGGTTCAATTGAAAGCATTTCGAGAGGTCGTTTTGGCCAGGTACCGGATGAGTTGATCAGGCAAACGGACTCACTTAAAGACCATCAGCACGCGCATTTACCACTGGTGCAAGAGCTGGCCAGTTTCAGCGGATCATCGATTCAGTGACGACGTTACCATTGTCCGAGTCACTGACTAAGTCCACTAGACCAAACGCGAGAACTGACTTTGCAATTAAAAGACAGCATACGCTCCAAGCCGAAATTGGTCTAATATTAGGCTATAAGTTAATTGGGAGCTGGTCAGAAATGACGCCGAGTAAGAAGATTGAACTGGTACGACTAAGCGAAAACGTTCCGGAGACGCTCAATGCGGAGGTCTCAGTCGGCGTGGTCGATAAAGCCGCGCCAGAGGCGATTCTCGGGTTGATCTTAGACCTCGGCATTAAAAGTATCGTGCAAACCACGGCGCCATTTGTTCCGGAAGAATTGAAAACGGCTCAGGTTATCGTGGCTGATAATCGAAAGTTTTTAGATTTTCCGATGGCGACCATTATGATGCCTGACATTGTGAATGAGGACATGGAAAAGAAAATGTGCGAGTTGCGCATTCCATTTTCTTCTAGCAGTCAAAAGGGCGAAATTTTAGAGAAGGTGCATGCCTATGTGTCGACTCAATCCAAACTCAATTCCTTAATCGATGATGTCTTATTGGCCGTGGATGAGCTTTTCACAAATTCTATTTACAACGCGCCTTTCATGAATACCGAAAACTCCAATGTTGGCGCCTCTCGTAAGCAGCCGAATTTAGTGATGGCTGATAATAAACAGGGCGAAATAATGGTGGGGAGTTTTGCGGGCCGGCTCGTGATTGGTTGCCGCGATCCGTTCGGTACTTTAAATGTTTTTAAGTTTTTATCTCGTTTTCGTGATTGTTATGAAAAAGGTATGCGCGAAATGATGACTTTTGGCGAAGGTGGCGCGGGCGTCGGCGGCTATCTCGTGTTCAATATGTCGATGAGCTATTATTTGGGCGTCGAAATGGGCGTGCAAACGATCATTTGTTGCTCATTTCCTCTCGGAAAAAGCGCCTCTTATC
>JAYVXN010000348.1:0-4442 GCA_043785085.1 Bdellovibrionales bacterium
CAACAATCTCTATGTTACTTTGGGTATGAGTTTCTTTTTTCCAGAGGCAACTTACCGATGAAACAGTCTAGACTTGGTGCCATTTTACTCTTATGTTTATTGTCAACGGCGACCCCGCCCACGCGGGCACAGGTCCTAGGTGAGTTGGCACCACACCATCTGGTGTTGGCGTCGCAAAATTTTTTGGCGCAGAATTCGCGAAGGCAAAGTCGAAAGCGCCCTGCCGCTCAAGCGGCGGCTCCGGCTTCTGGTTCTTCCAAAGCGGCGCCCTCTTTACAAAATGATCCGCACCTGCAAAAATCCAGGCAGTTGGCTGCCAGTGGTCGCTATGAAGATGCGTCCCGCCTTCTCTTTCAAATGAGTCGCAGTTCAATTTACGAAAAAGAGTCAGCGCAAATTAAATACATTTTGGGCCTGATGATGTTTCAGTTGAAACTCAATCAATCGGCGGCGTTCATATTTTATGATGTGATTCGCCAAGAAAGTCGCGCAAATCCGAAGAGCCGGTATTTGAAGCAGAGTCTTGAGAAGATTTCAATTGCTGCTGACTATCTTGATAGTGATGTTCTTTTGAAATACGCAATTAAAAAGATTGATGAAAATGAGTTTCCGGTACAAAACCGGGATATGCTGTACTTTCGTACCGGTGAGATCAAAATGCTCGAAAAGGCTTATGATGAGGCGGCCCATCTTTTTGGAAGGGTTAAGCCTGATAGTTCGTTTTTTTACAAAGCGAAGTACAAACAAGGTCTCGCATACGCCGAAAATAAAGAATTGGATAAAGCGATTTTGGCCTTTGAAGATTTAGCCAATGCCACGAGCGGCAATGTTACCGATCGAAACAGAGTCGACGCTTTATTAGGCCGCGCTCGTGTCTTTTATCAAAAGCAAAACTGGGAAGCCGCGATTGACGCTTATCGTGAAGTGCCGCGCGATACGGAGCAGTGGCATGAGGCTTTGTTTGAAAGCAGTTGGGCAATGTTGCGGTCTGCGCGCTTTCGGATGGCTTTGAGCAACTTTCATTCTCTACATTCACCTTATTACCAAGATTTTTATCAGCCAGAATCCCTCTTGTTGCGGGCCATCGTCTACCTCTACATCTGCCGTTATGATGAGATGGAAAAGGTCTTGGATTTATTCGGTCATATTTACCAGCCGGTTCAAAGCGCGATCCGCAACACTTTGAAAACTGTCATTGAACCCATGGTTTACTATAAAGAGATCGCAAAAATTAACGATAATTTTGACTCGATCAAAGCCAACCGTTCGCCCAGGCAGTCGTTTTTGATTCCATTTTTAGCGGCCCGGCAAATTCTCAAAGAAGGCGATGTGAAGCGCACCTTGGGATATCTTGCCAAGATTGAGGAAGAGCGTCGCCGGGTTATGGCGATGGATGCCCGCTGGACGAACTCTTCAATTGGAAAATACTCACAGAAAATTCTTGAGAAGCGCATCGAGGCGACGCGGGGATTAATCGGAAAAATGGTCCGTCGCCATATGATTCTGATTGCCAACGACTTACGTGATCTGTTTGAGCAAAATGGCTTTTTAAGATTTGAAATGATCAACGGCCGTAAAGAGGTGGTGCGTAAAGAGATCGCTGGAAAAAATCTGACAAAAGCACACATCGATGAAGACACAAATCGCGATTTCTACGTGCAAAACGGATACGAATATTGGCCATTTTCAGGCGAATATTGGTTAGATGAAATTGGCAACTATCACTATGTTGGAGTTCAGGCTTGTGAGCAGTAAGTTCGTTCTTTCAATTCGGTCTGTTGCACTTTGTACAGTGATGAGCGTCGTTGTCACGAGTGTCACCTCCTATGATGAGGCTTGGGGTCAACAAACACACTCTCAAGCTGCTCTGGCCGCAAAAAAGAAGAAGAAGAAAGCTCAAAAAGAGATTGCCGAAGAAGTGGTGAGCTATCATGGCGGCGGCAAAACCATCGATCTGCAAAAAGCTAAATCGAGTTTGCCTCAATCCAGTCGTCTGCAGGTACCACAGGTCGAGAATCGCAATTTGAAAGCCGTTAAGCCGCCGCGATCTTCTGATTTCTATGAGGGAAGTTCAAAAGAAGTCGAATACGAAAAACTGGTCGATGAGGAAATCCGCAGTCTCTATAGTTTGTCACAGCAGTACAAGCGCAGCCGAAGCCGCGGTGAGATTTGGTTACGCCTGGCTGAGCGCTATGTTGAAAAAGCGCGTTTGAATGAGTTCCGAGTGCAAAATGAGTATGATCGTAAGCTTAAAGATTTCTTAGAAAAACGTACCGCCATCAAGCCCAATGTCGATAATCGCATTTCACGTGAGTACAACCAGAAAGCTGTGCAGCTTTACGAGTGGTTCATTCGCGATTTCCCCACAGATAAGAAAATTGATCAGGCATTGTTTTTTCTTGGCTACAACTATTTTGAGTTGGGTGATGCGCAAAAGGGCGAGAGCTACTATCTGCGTCTAGTGAAGGAATTTCCTGAAAGCGCATATATTGTGGAGTCGTATTTTGCTCTCGGTGAATATTATTTTGAAAATGAAGATTGGCAACGTGCTTTGGCGGCTTATACCAAGGTCATTAAGCAGAAAAACCCGCGCCTTAATGCCTTTGCGTTGTACAAGTCTTCTTGGTGTCTGTATCGATTGGCTCGCGTCAGTGTCGCACTAAAGACTCTTGAGCGGGTGGTGGTTTTGAGCCGCGCCGGTGAAGGAAAATCGCAGACCGTCGAAGGTCAAAAAACTGTCAATAAGGTTCGTCTCGGCGCAGAAGCTCTGAAGGACTATGTGCCATTTTACTCTGAAAGTGGTGACTTTCAGGCGGCCTATGACGAATTTAACCGAGTTTCACATGACGAAGCTCAGTCTTTTAAGATGTTAGAGCGATTGGCGTATATCTATGGAGATGGCGGTAACAAAACTGGGGCGAACTACACCTTTAAAAAATTGATTTCACTCAAACCTACCTCTGAAAAAGCAGCTGACTTCCAATATCAAGTCGTCTTGACTTATGCCAACGGGGATCAGAAGGACTTTCGCCATGAACTTGAAATCTGGCTTGAGTCGTTTGGTCCGAGCAGTTATTGGGTCAAAGAAAATGCTAAAAATAGCAAGCTGATTGAAGACACCGCAAAACTTCAAGAAGCGACGTTGCGAAATTACGTCTTACAATTGCACCAGACGGCGCAAAATTCCCGCGCGCCTTATTCTCAGGAACAGGCCAATGTCGGGTATCAGATTTACCTAAAGTACTTTCCGAATTCAGCCCAAGTGGTTGAAATGCAGTTCTTTCATGCGGAATTGCTCTTCGATATGCAAAAGTACGAAGAGGCAGCGCGGCTTTATAGATTTGTCGCAGATCACGATGCTAAGGGCCCCTATTATGAAAAGGCCATCGTCAATACCCTCTTAGCTCTCGAAAAGGATCTGCCGACTTCGCAGCAAATAGACGAAAAGCGCGGCACTTCAATTGAGCCGATTCCTCTTGATCCCAATGTGTTGAGATTCGAAAAAGCCGCAATTCGTTATATTGCGACTTTTCCAAAAGGAGAAAAAGCCGTCGACGTGCAACGGCGTCTCGGAGTCCTGTACTATTCGTATAACCATTTCGATCAGGCGATCGAAATATTTGACCGGATCATGCGCGAAAATCCAAAGTCGGCAAATGCTGAAATTGCCGGTAACTTGATTCTCGATATTTACAAACTCAAAGGTGACATGGTCGGTTTGACCGAGCGGGGCCAACAGTTCCTTGCCAATCCGGTCATTGCGAAATCCAAATTTGGCAATGAGCTCAGAACGATTATGGAAAGTGCCTCCTACAAACGCGCTGATAAACTAAGTGAATCCGACCCGAGAAAAGCCGCCAAGGAGTACGAGGCGTTCGCCAATAATTATAAGAGTTCAAATCTCGCCACCCCAGCGCGCTATAAGGCAGCGTCGGCATATGAAAAAGCGGGTGATATCACCTCGGCCCTTCGTATGCACAATGTCGTCTTAGCCACACCTTCGAATGACCCCAAGATCCAAGTTATTCAGAGCGATTCGCGCAACGCTTTAGCCCGCCTTTACCAACAGACGGGGCAACTTGAACTCGCGGCAAAACAATATGCAAATTATGCGAAGCAAAATGGTAAAGATCCGAAGGCCATCAACGCCTACTACAATGCCGCGGTTTTATACGATGCTTTGGGCGAATCCGTCGAAGCTGAACAAAATTATACGAATTACTTTAACCTGTCTAAAAAAGCCGATCGTATTGAAGTCCTTTACGCGCAGGCTGAAATTGCCCGCAAAAATGGAAACATGGGCAGAGCCGAACGCCTTTATAACCAGTACCTTGATGGTGGGCCACGCAATCAAGAGCACGCCGCCCATGCGACGTTTATAATTGCCTCTTCGGCTTATCAAAAAGGCCACGCTAAAAAAGCCAATCAGTGGTTTGAAAAAA
>JAYVXN010000349.1:0-4433 GCA_043785085.1 Bdellovibrionales bacterium
GATTTTGCGACGAATCGAGACGGGAGGCCGAAGCGCTAGCAGGCGGCTAACGAGAGACCGACCAACGAAGAGTCGTCGCAAAAGACCAAGAAAAAGTGTCAAGTTACTTATGACGGGGTGCTTAGATTTCCGGAAACACGCAAGCGAACTCAGCACCCTCACCGATTTTACTCTTCAGCTCAACCCGGCCACCGTGCTTGAGCATAATATGCTTTACGATCGCAAGACCCAAACCCGTGCCACCTTGTTCACGCGAGCGCCCGACATCCACACGATAAAAGCGCTCAAAGAGCCGTGCTTGATGCTCTGGCAAAATCCCCGGGCCATTGTCTTTCACTCGCAAGACGGTTTCATGCCGGGAAGTCGCATCCCAAAACACCTCGATCTTGCGATTTTCAGGAATATATTTAATCGCATTATGCACAAGATTCAGCAGAATCTGTTCAATTCGCTGCGCATCTCCGACCACTGTTTCCGTCGCAAAATGGGCTTTCAAAATCTGCCCCTTCTGCGCTCGCCGCGTCTCCAGCTGCTTAAACACGGCCTCAGTGACTTCACGCGTGTTGACCTGAACTTTTTGCAGATCAGCACCAGACTCAATAGCCGAAAGATCAAGCAGGTCATTGACGATGAAAATCAGGCGATCGACATTTCGTGAAACAATATCTAAGAATTTCCCAGCATCCTGCAAGCGCTGTTCTTTAAAGTCACCTCTGAGGGTCTCCACATAGCCTTTAATAGACGTCAGCGGTGTTCGCAACTCATGCGAAGCATTGGCGACAAATTCAATGCGAATTTGTTCCGCTTGCTTAAGCTCCGTAATATCGTGAAACACCCCTACTGCCCCATAGGTCGGATTCTCAGGTGTAATTTTCAGCGGCGCCACCGACACCACAAAGTGGCGCGTATTCATGTGATTGCTTGTATGAATACTGGCCGCCATGCGCTGAGCTTGGCCAGTTTTTAAAACCGAATGAAACGCCTCGAGCACTTCAGGAGCGCGAAAAAACTCAGCCAGTTGCGGCTCACGCCCGAGATCGCTGCGCACCCCAAAGAGCAGCGCAAATTGCGAATTATAAAATAGCGGAGTCTCATCTGATTTAACCGCCAAAATTGCATCGCTGACCGAGCCGATGATGGCCGAAAGTTCTTCCCGCTCTCGAGAGAGATCAAAGGTCTTCTGACGAAGCTCGCGGTGAATCCGGTGCAGAGCTTTTTCTAAGTC
The DNA here is from genome assembly GCA_043785085.1 of Bdellovibrionales bacterium. Classification (GTDB taxonomy): domain Bacteria; phylum Bdellovibrionota; class Bdellovibrionia; order Bdellovibrionales; family JAMPXM01; genus JAYVXN01. The sequence continues at coordinate 1,226 of JAYVXN010000349.1, forward strand.
AAACCACTCACCCGGCTCTTCGTTCATTTCCTCTTCATCAAGAGGTGAGGTAATCGGCGTATCCAGGCGCCGTAATTCGCGCGCCCGTTGAATTAAGCGGCCTAAGGGTTTCAATAAGCGAAAGGTAATGATCGCATGGTAGACGAGAGCCGTGAGTAAAACGAATACAAAAAGCGAAGTCAGCTGGCGATCGAATTCACCCAAAACTTTAGTCGGATCACCGGAAGAATTAAAATGCTCATAAACAAAATATCTTAAACTAAAACCCGTGACGATCAAGGTGCTAAGAACAAACAAAAAGTGCCAGAAAAAAACCTGGCGGCCGATCTTCCACGGAAAATAGCGCTGCGGCCGAATCACGGTTTACGTCTCATTCGGTTTAACACGGTAACCGACACCACGAACCGTTTCGATCAGATCAGCGCAATCGCCGAGTTTCTTACGTAAACCAAAAACATGCGTATCCACGGTGCGACCGACGACCGACACACCCTCACCTTGCACATGCTCAATAAGCGAGTCGCGAGTCAATACACGGCCGCGATTTTGCGCCAAGGTTAAAAGCAATTTGAATTCACTCGGAGTCAATTGCAAGGGCTCACTGCCGCAACGAACTTCGTAGGTTTCAGAATCAATACTCAAAGCGCCCAATTGAATGCGTGAGCTTTTCTCACCGGCTACGCCCGGCCGATTGCGTCGCAAGAGAGCGCGCACTCGAGCGAGCAGTACACTCGGATCAAAGGGCTTGGTCAAATAGTCATCGGCTCCGGCCTCGAGGCCGGCGACGATATCATGGGCTTCAGCTTTTGCCGTGACCATCAAAATAGCTGTTTCCGCACCCGTATGCTGGAGGCGCACGCTGCGGGCAAGCTCCACGCCGCTCTCTCCTGGCAGCATCCAGTCTAAGGCCAAAAGCGCGTACTGGTTTTTCGCCATCAATTGGCGCGCTTCTTCGACAGATGAAACAGAATCAACCCGCAGACCTTCACGGCGCAAATGCAAATCAATGAGTTCGCGAATTTCGCTTTCGTCCTCAACGACGAGAATCTGATGTGTTTCATTGGCTGGGGCTACTGACATAAATCCTCCGGAAAAAAAACTTGCTACGGGCCTTGGTTGGTCCCGTGCCGAACATCTTCGCCGGTATAGGCGAAAATCACATCTTCAGCAATATTGGTCGCATGATCAGCCATGCGCTCTAAGTTACGGGCAATTAAAATCAACTCAAGTCCGCCTTCGATCTTGTGCGGATTTTTTTTCATAAACTCAGTTAAAACTTTAAAGGCATTGTTTTTCATTTCATCAACAGCGTCATCGGACTCAAGCACGTCTTGTGCCAAGACCGTATCTTCGCGCATTAAAGCATCCAAAGAATTGCGCACCATATTTTGCACAAGCTTTGACATCTTCGGCAAATCCAGTTGCACGTCGATAGCATTGTCACGAAAGTAGTGCTCGGTATTGTGACAAATATTAACGGCCTGATCGCCCATCCGCTCCAGATCCGTGTTGATTTTGATCACGGCCAAAATCAATCGTAAGTCGGCTGCCACCGGAGACAAGCGCGCCAGCACTTCCATGCACGAGCTGTCGACGGTGATATGTAATTCGTTGATTTTCTTCTCAAGCGCGTGGACTTCATCAAGCTTTTTCGGATTTCGTTCATTCAGGGCTTGTGTCGCACGCTCAATCGCCTGTTCAACATAGCCACCCATTGAAAGGATTTTTGCTTTCAAGTCTTTAAGATCGGTTTCCCATCGTCTTTGCATTCCATGCTCGCTTCTTCAAAAGGCCTTGTTGTAGGACCAATCTTCAGCCGAATCGACCCGTGATATACTGCTCAGTTCGGGAATCTTTCGGCTTTGTGAAAATTTGCGTCGTCGGTCCGTTTTCCACCATTTCTCCATGGAGGAAAAAAGCGGTTTTATTTGAGATTCTCGCCGCTTGTTGCATATTATGAGTGACGATCAAGACAGTCACTTCATTTTTAATTTCACCAATCAATTCCTCAATTTTTGCCGTCGAAATCGGATCCAAGGCACTGGTCGGCTCATCCATCAAGATGACCGGCGGACTGACGGCCAACGCGCGCGCGATACAAAGACGCTGTTGTTGCCCGCCAGACAGTGAAGTCCCAGGAGCCTTGAGCTTGTCTTTGACTTCTGTCCAAAGGGCCGCGTGCTTTAAACATTTCTCGACGATTTCTTCTAAAGTGGCTCTGCGGCGCACACCAGCTAAACGAAGTCCAGCCGCGACATTATCAAAAATACTCATCGCCGGAAACGGATTGGGCTTCTGAAAAACCATGCCGATGCTCCGTCGAATCGTCACCGGATCCGTTCCCGGCTCATAGATATTCTGACCGGCAAGCCACACTTCGCCCGAGACATGCGCACCCGGAACTTCTTCGTGCAGGCGATTGAGGCAACGGATAAAAGTCGATTTTCCGCATCCAGAGGGGCCAATGAGGGCATAAACTTCGTTTTCTTTGACCTCAAGACTGACATTTTTCACAGCTTGAACTTGGCCGAAATAAGCATTGAGGTTTTTCACGCTTAAAACCACACGAGCTTCAGCGGAGGTAACATCTTTTTGATCGATCATTTTTTCACCGAATGCGAAAGTACGAATCGCGTTGTAATATTGAGGATAATCACAAATGCTACCAGCACCAAAGCGCCCGTCCATGCCTGCGCCCGCCAAGTGTCGTCAGAGCTACTGGCATAGTTGAAGATTTGTACAGGTAAGCTAGCCATCGGCTGAGTGAGACCGCGAAAACCATAGCTATTGGAAAAAGATGTAAACAAGAGCGGTGCCGTTTCACCAGCAGCTCGCGCTGCTGCGAGCATGACACCGGTGATCACTCCCCCGAGACTTCCTGGCAAAACGACGCGCAAAATCACTTTCCAGCGTGGCAGCCCCAAGGCCAATCCCGCCTCACGAATATGCAGAGGCATGAGTTTTAAAATTTCTTCCGTAGTTCGGGCCACGACCGGCACCATAATGATGGCTAAGGCAACACCGCCAGCAAAGCCCGAGTAGCCCTTCATCGGAGCGACCAAGAGCGCGTAGGCAAAAAGACCAACGATAATCGACGGAACACTGGTGAGAAGATCAGTCACAAAACGCAGAGCTTTGGTGGTGAAGCCGTCTTTGTACTCAGCAAGGTAAATCCCTGCGGCAATCCCCCACGGCACACCAATTATGC
>JAYVXN010000350.1:0-4431 GCA_043785085.1 Bdellovibrionales bacterium
GTGGATTTTTGTCCTTGGGTTTTTTCAAGGACCTCCCTTATTCGGTTGATTACGTTCAGCAAACAATCACGTTCGAAAATTCTACCTCACTAGAAAAAATCAGGGCGCAAGGAATCCGCGTCCCCGTCAAGCTCGACATTCAAGGTCCATCTTTTGGAATTTTCATGCCTCTTGTCTTGCCGAATGGACAAAAGATCTCAGTTGAAGTTGATACTGGAAGCCAGGCTCTAATCCTAAACGAGAAGTTCATGAAGGAACTGGGGATTAAACCTGACGATCCAAGCGTGAAACGTAAGGATGGAAAAGATGAAACTGGACACACCTATTCGAGATACTTCACCTCGCTCAAAGGGCGCGTGCATATCCCGCAGTCCCAGGAAATCGGCGCAGATCATCCCGAAGTCATGTTTCAGAAGATCATCTACGACGGCTTAGTGGGACATTATTTTCTAAGCCAATTCCGTGTGACTTATGACCTCCCCCACTCGGAATTGATCTTTAGAAAGGCAGAGGGAAAATTATGAACAGCAACAAACTTACGGACACCTCCATGCATGAAATTCCGGCGATAGATCCTGGCAGAACAATTGACTGGAGTAAGACTACAGAAGACTACGCAAAATTTCGCTCTGGACCACCCGAGAGTTTCTATCAAAAATTGCGTGCTCTAGATGTGGGATTACCAGGCCAAAGAATACTCGATCTCGGAACTGGCACGGGAGTTCTGGCGCGATCATTCGCCAGAAACGGCGCGAATGTTTCCGGAACCGATATTTTATCGGCACAAATCGAAAAGGCTAAGGAGCTTGCGGAGCAAGAAGGCTTAAAAATTGATTTTCGTGCCGCCGCAGCAGAGGAACAGCCATATAGAGACAGTGAATTTGACGCCATTACAGCCAACCAATGCTGGCTCTATTTTGATAAGGCACGGATCATTCCGGAGATCAAAAGGCTTTTAAGACTCAAAGGCGTGCTGGTTACAAGTCATCTTTCTTGGCTTCCGCGAGAAGACGAGATCGCCCGGCGAACAGAAGAGCTAGTACTGCAATTCAATCCGCAATGGACCGCAGGCAACTTTTCGGGAAACATCCCGGCTACGCCAAAGTGGGCGGAAGGGCACTTTTAATTAAAGGGCATGTTTTACTATGACGTACAGATTCCATTCACGATTGATACCTGGTGCGGAAGAATTCGGGCCTGTCGTGGGATTGGCGCCTCTCTTTCTAAAGAGGAAGTGGCAAGGTTCGACGTGGCTCACCGAAAGTTATTAGGGGAAACTGCGGGTGAAGAGTTTACGATTCTTCATCGAATGGACGCTCATATCTTGGGACCTTCATGATTAAGTTTCTCTCCCTCAATTCAAACTTAATCAAGTTGCTCACCTTCGCACTTATAGCGATTACAGCTCAAAAGTCATTAGGAGCCGCCGTGTCTGAAAAAATAGAAATTGGTCATACAAAATCACGCGCTCTTTGGAACAAGGCCAGTGTAAATGAAAATGACAAAGCGCCAGCAATCATTATGATCCCCGGTTCCGGTCCGAACGGTCCCGAGGAAATGATGCCAGGGAAATTAACTGAGGACCGAAAGGCGCATAGCCTATTTCAACAAATATCAGAACCGTTTATAAAGCAAAACTTTAACGTGCTTGCACTCGGAAAACCAGGCGTAGAATTTTTCTCTCACTGGGATGACAAAGGATGGTTTGATCTCAAAGCTCTTTTTTACGATCAAGATATGTACAAGAAAACCACTTGGGCCGGCCTTGTCGACAATCTTACGGCTGGAATTGAATTTCTTAAACACCAACCCAGCGTTGATCCCAAAAGAATCTATGTTTTAGGCCATTCAGAGGGAACGCAGATCGCGAGCGATTATGCCAAACGCGATCCTTCAATCGCTGGTTACATTCTTCTCGGCTACAGCGGTCAAAACATCGGAAAAATTTTGCAATGGCAAATGGTTCAGCGTCCAATGGACCATTTTATTAAGACTGACATTGATCCGAAACATCGCGATTATGTCACGAAAACTGATGCGGTAAAGTGGCCATCACCAATCAAACTTGATGACGAAGAATTTATTTGGCCGTGGAAGAAAGATCAAGACCAACTTAGTTATTCTGAGATTGAAGCCTACTTAAAGGCCTCTACCAAAATTGACACAATCCTTGGAAAGGCAAGGGCTTCACCACTTTACGGTGCTGTTTTCGAGCGTCCTGACTTCTATGATGAGACCGCAAAGACCAAAGCGCCCATCTATATTTTCACGGGCACACTGGATCTGCAAACGCCTCAAAGCGAAGCTCTTGCTCTAAAAGCTGCTTGCGATAAGGCTGGCAAGAAAAATTGTTATTTACATTTAATTCCTGATGTTGGCCACGGCTTCTCACAACCCAGAGGACCTCGCCGACACCCACTGGCTGACTTGACCGTTGGACCAATCAATCACGCTACGCTGAAGGATTTGGACGGTGTCGCTAAAAGTCTTCGTACGAAAGAATAGATCGATGAACTGTCGGTATTTAGTTCAAGAAAAATGGACTAATTAAAAAGACCGACAACTTGAGACAAAAAGATAATGAGACCGGGACAAAATATCGAGGAAAGAAATGATTACGGAAAAATTCAGTTTCAATTACGATCAGGACGGTAAACGCTATGCTGGTTATCGACGAACTGATCCTAGAATTGCAAAATTTATTCATGAGGCTTTGGGACACTCCAGAACCGTCTTGAACGTCGGTGCAGGTGCCGGTTCCTATGAACCAGAAGATCGATATGTCATCGCGGTTGAACCATCCGAATCCATGCGCGCGCAGCGCCCCAGACATCTTACCCCCGCAATCAGAGGAACAGCCGACGCTCTTCCGTTCGATGACGATGCATTTGATGCTGCAATGGCCACCTTAACTGTTCATCACTGGCCGAATCCAGCAGCGGGCCTGCGCGAAGTACGTCGAGTAACTGGTAGTCCAGTTTTAGTTCTGACATTCGATCCAGACGCTCAAACGGAGTTTTGGATGTTCGACTACGCGTCAGAGATGGCTGTTGTCGAACGTAAACGATACACAGCCATCGAGCTTATCACTGAAGCACTGGGTGGAAACTGTGAGTTACAACCGATCCCGGTGCCGATTGACTGCGTTGACCGATTCCAAGTCGCCCTTTACGCGCGCCCCGAGGCGTTTCTTGATCCAGAGGTACGAAGGGCGCAGTCGGCCTGGAAATTTCTTCCACCTGGAGTCGAAGATCGCGTTGTAGGATCGATCGCAGCCGATTTGGAATCAGGTACCTGGGACAAGCGCTATGGTTATCTTAGGACCAAGCCATTTATCAACTGCCAATTGCGTCTTTTGGTGGCACACCCATGATTCTCGGCATTATTCATACCGCATTAATCGTTCGAGACTATGATGAAGCGAAGCTGTTCTACTGTGAAAAACTCGGCTTCAAGGTCATTGAAGATACTCCACTTCCTAACAAGCGTTGGGTCCGAATCAAAGCGCCTGGTTCGATGGGCTCAGAAATTCTTCTGTCTAAAGCCGTGAATGAAAAGCAACGATCCAGCATTGGTAACCAGACAGGTGGCCGGGTTCTGTTCTTTATGTACACAGACAATTTTCATTCCGATTACGAAAAGTTTCGCGCAATGGGAATCGAGTTCATCGAGGGTCCTTGGGACGATTCATACGGCAGAGTCGCAGTATTCAAAGACCTATACGGCAACCGGATTGACCTTATCGAACCTAAAGATCTGGGCACCCTTGACGATTGGATAAGTTGAAATGAAACAAAGCATTTTGCCTGACAAAGAATCCGGAGAAAGAGTTCAGATATGAATACTTGGGATCTCACACCTAGAATCATTGAGGGTAAGAACGTTCGCCTTGAACCTCTTTCGAGAGATCACATTGTGGATCTATGCGAGTGCTTGCTGGGTGAGCCCGATGGTTGGTTCAGTCGAATGTACGGCATTAGTTCTTCCGATGTTCTCACCAAGACAATAGAAAACCGTCTCAATTCCAAGAATGATCGAAAATCTGTGTCGTTTGTCTCACGAGACAAAATTTCCGGCAAAGTCGCGGGCATCAGCCACTTTATGCGCATTGATGAACGCAACCGACAACTCGAAATCGGCGGTACCCAAGTCGGTCGTCTCTTCCGCAGAACTCATGTGAACACTGAAAATAAATTTCTGATGCTAAGAGATGCTTTTGAAAGGCTGGGTGCCGTTCGGGTATTTTTCAAAGTAGATTCAGAAAATACACTATCGCAGCAGGGTGTTCAGCGCATCGGGGCAAAGTTTGAAGGCGAGTTCCGTAATGATGAAATCTTGCCAGATGGACGCATACGGAACTATCGGGTCTACAGTATTATAGATTCTGAGTGGGATGAGGTGAAGGCGCGACTTCAAAAACTTATGGATGGG
>JAYVXN010000351.1:0-4405 GCA_043785085.1 Bdellovibrionales bacterium
CTGGGCTCCTTTGCCGTTGTTGGCAGTTTTTTACGATTCCAGGAGGTTACCTCCTGGGGAGCCCGCTTTCAATTCCTAACGATCAGTGGGACATGTCCGTTAATTTGTCCAACGCATCTAGTTCATCTTCACGTAGCTGACGGCCTTGAGTTCCCTTTTCATAATTTGCCCTAGTTTTTTTATATTGGTCTATCTCTTTGCAATGTGAATTTTTCCGACTTGGTCAAAATTATAGACCAACTTAGATTGGTTTAATATATCTTGAAAAACAGAGGACCACTCCATCTTTTTTACCTCAATACTTACTTTGGTAGCGTTTGTAATTTGAGGATCGATTTCATATTTCAAATTCGAAGTTTTCAACATGTTTTCAATAACATCACGAACACCAGCCTGCTTAACCTCTAAAGATATTTTTGAAGTTGGTAATTCATTTGCAAACACAAAAAATGGGAGAAGAAGGGAGGTAAGAATAGTTATTTTTTTAAACATTGAGTCTCCTTATGTCAGTTGTAATAAGCTGCTCAATCAGACCAAAAGGTTCTGAACAATTTAAAATCTAAAGCTCAAATAACGAATGCGATGTGCATTCAATCTCACTTGTTGGCAAATTCGGAAACAAATCATTGCCAATGTAGATGTGTTTTTTACCGTTTTCTTCGGTACTTCTTATCGCAAAACGCCCCTGTTCCATCTCTGATTTAAATGAGGTAAATATCGAATTGTCATTGCCACTCTGCAGATCGGCAAATTGTTGTTTGTCAAAAGTTGCTGTCGTTTTCATTAGCATGAAGTTACCTCCGGCTCTTGAGAATTGAAATATGACGTTGCCGTTGGCCTCTCTAAAGGCATGGAAAGTAAAAAATGGCCATCCAGAGGACTGCACATCCCGGCACTCTATTGAATTTGATGGTTGCGCACTGTCAAAGGACTCGAATTTGCCGTCACTGAAAGCTAGGCCTATCGCCTTTCGAGTCCTAATTGAGTTAAATTCCCCCAGCGATCTGAGCCAAAAATAAATTGTTTCGTGCACTAATAATGCTGCCTTATTTGTCTGGTCAAGATGGTCCCAAATATCGCTATTGATAAAAATGTGATCATCCATTTCATAGCGGGCAGCTTGCACAATCATACAACCAGCCGGAGGAACAATAGGACTGCTTGAATCATTGATCGGCGTCAAACCATTTCCTGGAGGCAACATATGAACATTCAAATTGATCTGTTCAAGCAATTTTGGAAAGTAGGTCGTGCCCTGCCAATCCGGTCTGCCTAATCCGACCCTACCAATTGCAGTCTTTGCGGTAGCTATCACGTCTTTGCCAGAAGGGACGATAACCTTGCCATACAATGTTCTCGCCTCGTAGAGATCAAGGAGTTCGGCTGAATGGATTTTCCCATCAATAGCATGGCAGACAACTGCATTTCCACCCCCACTGCTCCAGTCACCGGCCCATGTAGTAGTTGAAATTAATATTGTTGCTAATAAGACTAAAAGCTTCATTTTTATCCCCCTTGGATTTTGCAATCACAATAAACTCAACTTATAAATGAGTTGCCAAGAAGTAAATTTATATAATACATACTTTCTTTTAAAAGTTTGGAAAAAACATACCATGGACTTTTTCGCAGAATCTGATTATCGGGTAATTATTCAAGCACTGGTGCGACGTCAAAAGGAATCTGGCAAAGCTATAACCTATGAGCGTTTAGCGCGTTCCGCCGGTGTCCAAAAGGCACACATTACAAATGTACTCAAAGGTCGAGCGGCTTTTCAGCAAGACCAGATTTTTATGATTGCAAAAGAATTGGAGGTTAGTTCAGACGAAGCTCATTACCTTATGCTCCTGTTGGATTTTGAACGAAGTTCAATAAAGGCACGTAAGGATGAAATCTGGGCTGAAATTGAAGCTCTCCAGGCAAAGTATTTGCAAACCGACAAACATATTCATGCAGGTCGCAAAATTTCAGAGAATCCTGAGAACACATTTCCGGATTATTACCTGAATCCGATTCACCAGATTATCCATATCGCAATTTCGATAGACCGCTTCAGTCGCAACTTGGACCTAATGAGAGAAGCACTCGGCTTGTCGGCCCAAGTGATGAATCAAGCTATCAAAAATCTCGATTTAAATGGATTAATTGAGAAAAGAAGCAGTCGGTACTTTAATTTGAAACGTAGTTTACATTTGCCGAGAAACTCTTCACTGTATTTTCCGTGGCGTTTTCAATTGCAAAATTTAGCACTATTGAGGACTAGAAACCTAACGGAAGAAAAGTCATACGGATTTTCTGCCACATTTTCAGCAAACGAGGCGACAAGAAAGAAGATCCTTTCGAAAATTATGAAGTTATTGAAGGAAGTGGAAACCGAAGTTACCAGTGCTCCTGCCGAAAATATTTACCATCTTTCAATTGATATACTTCCTTGGACTGATCTCTAAGGTTCTGGTCCCCAAAACGCGTTGATAGAATGACCGATTTTCAGTGATGAGAATCGGTCAGAAGATTCGGCGATTTTTAAGAAAACGTTGCACCAGAGATCGCAGGATTTGGAACAAAATCTGTTTACAATCAAATTTTTCCCAGCAACCGCGAAGCCTCAAATCGCATATCATCTCGAATAGTTATTTTTGAAGACTGCGCTCTAGGCGCACGGCAAACACTAGTCTCGCAGAAAGTTCGGTCCTATAAACGCGAGCACGACCTGACTTTTGGGTCGTGCTTCCGACAGCTTCACAACGCGTGTTTCAAAAGCGGGATTTCCCGAGCGCTGAAATCCGGTCGGTAAAGCGCGCTTCAATCCCCCCTCGGCGAAAATTAACTCAAACTGCCTCTCCTTCAAAATTCGGATTGAACGTCGCCAGTGGACCCAGGACGGCGTTCTGACATTCGTTTAAGAGAAAGGTCGCGGACGCTCACTCGCCTTCCCGGTCGCTGCGTATCGGTATCGTCAATCGAAGTTTTTCTGGCTTAAATATTGAAATTCAATAGCATGAGTTAAACTCCGGATCATTAGCTCGATCTGGGTATAGGAGAAACAATGGAACTGTCTAAAACTTATACATATGTCTGCAAAAAAAAGTTTCACCTGGGCGCGGGCTATCTTTTAGCGGTTTGTATAATTCAAGCATTATTTTTTTCGACAACTTACGCATCCGCTTCAACCCTTTGCAGCGATATTTTTTCTCATGAAAATAGACGAAGCGAATGGATTGATCCTGAAAAGACTACGGCGCTAATTGCTGCGCGTGACGCAGGGTTTGAAATCAAAACTATCAAAGGAAACGTCGATGGTCGACCTGTAGAAGTTACATTTTTGGGTGAGCGGCACATAAATTCGGAGGAACAACTCGCCCTTGGGGCAAAGGCTCGTTCTTTTTTTAAAGCGCGTGGTTTGGAGGGTGTTCAGGCAAAAGCTTACTGGTTTCCACACCTTGTAGATTACGCGATGAAACTTGTTTCCCGATTATATGATCGGACTGCGGAAGACCAGCAGCTTCAAGGGTCAAATGTCTTGGAAAGTCGACGAGAAGAGTTACTCGCGGATCTCTCGCAAAAGCTAAAGGGCGAGCCAGAGGATGATCGGCGAGCAATACTGAAGGTACTTAACGAAGTTGGTATTGAAATGCCGGATGGAGCACTTATCCCACTGACAGATTTTTTAGACCTTCCGGCACAGAAGCAATTATTGATGGAGCTTGTCGGCAATTTCGAAGCCCCGCTTATAGTGAATATTCCTCTAGAAACGCTCGATTTTGGCCATAAGCCGACTTGGAAAGAGCAAATCTTAGCACTTCAAACGTCGCTAAGTCTGATAACGGCCCTTCGCGGAGGAGCCAAGCTTTCTACCGCTGCGGTTGTCGTGGGGTGTGGGATGGCGGTGTGTTCGGCCTCCCTTCGGGAAATGGGTACATTATTAGGGGGAGCCGGCGCCGTGGGGCTTGCATATTCAGCCTCAGCGTTACCATCCGCCGTCGCGTTTCGAATGCAGAGCAACGTATTCATGATTAAAAATTTAATTTCTGGCCTAAGAAGGCACAGCGATCTTGACTCGATTCTTATTACCGTTGGTTCAGCCCATGTATCTGGGATGAGCGCAATTTTGAAACGCGACTATGGATTCACTGAAATCCATTTATAAAATTTATGAAACACCGAAGGGAACTTCCTAAACAGATTTCTACATACCCAAAATGATAGCTTTGCCGATCGCGAGCGCTGACTTTTAGAGCGCTCGCGTTTGGTACTCGTCAACGAGACATTTAGAAAATGCGTGCCCCACAACGCGGGCGTGTTGATCGATAAAATCGCTGGAAATAAAATTCTACGACGCTCAAATCGAACGAGTTTGCCTATGGAGAATGGCAAATCGGAATTCGAGGCTGGTCACTTAACACTT
>JAYVXN010000352.1:0-4374 GCA_043785085.1 Bdellovibrionales bacterium
CCGGGAGCGGTCCTGATGTTCAATACGGGCGTGGCCACTCGGCAAGGATTCTCATCTTGATCAAAGTCCAGTCTGAGCGAGTTTTTCCCTGTTCACAAAGACAGACCCTTTGTTGATCGCCGGACCTGTTCACCGCGTGTGCCCTAGCGGGCGCCGTCAATGATTGCGTGATCATTGGTCCAAAATCAGGCTACGGGCCATGATTTGACCGTGACTCAAGACGGGCATCAACCGCGAAATAAGTGTCATTATTCACGCTGCAAGAGCCACATCGATGCGCTCAGCGTTGACAGGTCACTCATCTGTTGCAGTGCTCAGTGAACAATCAAGATTAGTTAGTGGAAAGCGTGAGGTGTTAACAGAGCTTACGTCAAGCCTGTCACCTATGAGTGCTCCTGTTCCCGTGTATTCAAAAAGTACAGTCAGATGGGAAATTTCCGATTTTTTATCATCAAATGAAACTGTCGTGTAATCGTAACCATACTCCCCTCCATTCATAGGTACGCTTAAATGAAAAGGCTTTGTTTGTCTATCGGAATAGGTTATCTCGACGCTGCCACTCGCGCTTGCAACGGATCCCTGATTTTTATGCCCCCAACAGTCGCATGCCTCGCGGAAATCGTATCAAAATTGATCGCTGCTAAGTCCTCAAATCCCCGAGCGTATTGCGAAAATTGTAATTTGAAGAGGGACAGGCAAAATCGGATGCAATATCTCTGAGGAATTACTAATCAATTAATGTTTAAATTCATCGACATATTTGTTCACCGTATTACGGTGAACTCCGGTAATTTTGGCAATTTGACGGTTGGTTATTTTCGGTTTCCAAAGACGTTTGATTTCTGCGACATCTTTCAAATTGAGCTCGCTTCCTGCCATTTCTGCACATCCTCTGTTGTGAACGTTTTAGTTCAACTAGGAGGGCGTAGATTTGGCGATAAGGCTGCTCAAGATTAGAAATGACGTGGCACAACACAATGGAAATTGCCTGCCACATGATCATGGAAGTCGAGTGGCACAGTGTTTAGGAAATTAGGTGCCACAACATGCTGGAAATTCGACAACTCACAGGGGCTTTGGCAGCTTATAGATGTGTGACGTCGATACGTCACGTTTACTTGGTACGCCCGGTAGGACGCGAACCTAGGAAATGAAAGATTTCTGAGCACCCAATCAGGGGAAGCTCTAGCTGAGGACAAGGGTGCCTGAACCCTTGTCGTTTTAGATGCGGCAAAGGTACCAAACAAGAAAGGGGAAATGATCGTGTTCAGGGATCGAGGGAGCTTACGAGTTGAAGTGACAGAGTCTGAAGGCATTGCAACAACGGCAAAAGACACTTTAAAAGTTCTCAATGAACTGAAACAAAGTGCCCGTCTGCCTCTCGTCGTAGGTACCGATAACGGCTCACCGCTTGTAGCTAAAATAATCGCAGTATTTATGCGCCAAAATAAAATCGTGCATCTCAAGTCGCTGCCAAGGGTGCCGCAACACAATGGTTCAGCTGAAAATGCTGTGGGCGATGTCAAGAGGCTCATTAGGGACGGCGAAACCAGTGCCGATGTCTGCCGAATACTGAACGACTGCCGGGTTCGCCAAACTTTAAATTGGAAAACTCCAACTGAAGTTGACCTAGAAGCCTTTCAACCCTGGACAAAAAAGATGAGAACACTGTTTTATAACGCCACTAAGCTCGCCATTAAACGGGCTCTAATTTGCATGAAAACTGCTTATGAAAAACGAAAAGCTGAGCGCGAGGCGATTTTCCAGACGATGGAAAGCTTCTCACTCATCACAAGAACACGAGGTCATCGACAAGCTTAGTCAAAGCGGAAGAAATTACGTACACACCACATTATTCAAAAATCCAATTTTATGGTCAACTGCGGAAACCAGTTGTTTTCATCTATCTATGGTGATAGAACCATAGATAGATGAAGGCCACTCTGCTGTTTCATGAAAAGCGTATTATGGTCAACGGCAAGAATGGCGAGCTGGCTATTGCTGAACTCAAGGTTTGGCAGATTCCCAAGTCTCAACATTACCCGGCCGGGCGAAAGTTTTCACTATTTCTGATTGCGGCGGGAAAGGTTTTGATTGGCATTGATAATCACAAACCAAAGGGCCCCTACCTTCATCTGGGATCGGAAGAAGTCGGCTATGATTACTCGACTGACGATCAATTATTAGCTGACTTTTGGGATCTCACGAGAAAGGCAGGCTTTGAGCCATGAAATTAAAGACGGTTAGAATAATAGTTGAGGGGTTTGAAGATACTGATAAGCGCTGGAAGAAAGCGCTCAAAGGCCGTGCCAAGAGCAAGCTAGGCGAAGAGGTGATCTCGGTGCCAAGTTTTGAAATTCTAGGCAAGGTTTTTTCTTCGACTCGGCTCGAAATATTGGCCTCTATTCATTTCTTGAAACCAAAGTCGATCGCTGATTTAAGTCGCCTCTTAAAGAGGGACTTCAAGAACGTGCACTCCGATGTAAAATTCCTGGCTGATTTGGGGTTGCTTGAACTCCGCGAAGAGGGGAGTCGGAAGACACTTGTTCCCATTGCTAAATATAGTGAGCTCGAGCTCCCTCTGTCAGCCTGACCCCAGTCGGCTTCGCTCCAAATACCAGCGCTAGATGATCGGGCACTTTGAGTCTGCGATTGTTGGTCAACATGCCATTGGTTTCCTGGGCAGCGCTCACTGAATCAAAACCGACCTCGACTCATGGGCTGATCAGGCACAGTCTGCATTGCTGGTCCGAAGGCGTGCGGAAACCAAGAGTTATTGGAACAGACGTGAAAGCAGCTTTGAAAAAAGGCCTTTCGTGTTTGGGGCTGGCCGAGCATCAATCAAATTTATGGTATATCCTCGGCCTCGCAAAAAATCTTGGATCTTGTTCACAACCTGAGTTTTCAAGTCATTCCATTTGTAAGGCGACAATAAAATTTGGTGTGCGGACATCTAAAAATGAACACAGTTCATTGGCTTATTGCTCGTTTTGAACTGGCTGCTTGAATAAGTTACCAGCACAGTGTTTTGATCCAGCTCTACAGAAAAACTTTGTAATTCTCAGATTTTAAAATAAATATTTCTCTCGATATTACATATACTTAAGTAATTAGTGAATTTATATTCATATTTCAACGTGAATATTTAGTAAATAAATCTGTAACGTTATGATGCGTTGAATTATATTTTATCTGAACAACAGACCACACATAATTTGGGTCCACAGAGGCTCATAGAGAATGGAGACAAAATGAAACAGATAGGATTCGTCATATTTTTTACACTCATTGCATATTTGAGCCACGCCGAACCAAATGGAGGCGCTGGAACCGGCGGAATTTCTGCCACCCTTAGTTGTCAACAAAGAGGTCCTAATGTTCAGCTTGATGACCTCTCTGGATTCAGCGTGAAAACGACCGGAAGGAAACTATCTTTTAGATTTACCATTCCCGCGCATGATCCTCTTTTCGGAAAAAACGCCCGTTTACATGATTCACTAATCGATAGATTTCCGGTTCTGCAGAGCTATGTCAGGAGCGATCATGCTTACGAAATCTCTTATGATTTTGAAATTCCAAAGGATGTTTATCCAATTTACTGTGCCCCATTTAGCTTGGATAAAGTACTAGGGCATTGTCAACTCGATAAAAAATCGGCGACCATGATTGTCTCGGATAAAACTGAAGCTAAGGCACCAATGTCATTTTTCACCGAGAATATATTCTTTAGTACTTCGAGAAAAATCGAAGACGATGGCATCCATCCACCTCGAATCTATGTTCTGGTAGGCACTAGTTTGCGAGGTGTTCAGCTGCAGAACGATTCAACTGGCTCGTATCCGTTTGATGAAGAGCAATGTATGGTCACTGGCCAGTAATGTAAGCGCAATCGTTCCTACGGTTCAAGGTGATGTACTTCACGCAATAATTTCTATGGATTCGATCGGTAACTAACGAACAGTCTTCTGTTTATTTTGGAGAACTTTTATGAAAAAACGCAATTCCTTCTTCGCGTTCAGTCTAGGACTTTTTTTTAGTACAAGTACTTTGGCAAACACCACCCGAACGATAGCGGCAAGCACCTCTGTAGCGACATGTCGTGCAAAAAATTCAACTTCAAATTGTCGAATCGAATTTTTTGATGATTATCCTGGCACAATTCAATGGAAGTACCCTGGGATAGAAGATATTTCGCCCATGATGCTGTATCGAATCCACGAAAATAATTGTTTTTCCTCGGAAGGCTGGGACGTTGAACAAGATTTGATCGCGGTCGTGGGACCTCCAACCCAAGATGGTGGCGCGGTGGATATTAATGGTCCGGGGCCAAGGGCGCTAGATTCTATTCTAGAGATTATTACAATATATCCAACA
>JAYVXN010000353.1:0-4373 GCA_043785085.1 Bdellovibrionales bacterium
AAAGGGAAGTTCAGAGGTTTATTCCAATTTTCGTGCCCAAAAAATCACTGTCGAAGTTGTCGACAAATTCAAAACTTAGGGTGTGGGTGAATCCGACAAGCTGAATAATATTGCTCGATCGAAACTGGTTTAAATGGACTGTTATTGAAGCGGCCGTGGCGTCGGCCGGTCCAAAGGCCAAGCCTTCTTTATTCGGGCTGGTCATTGGAACAAGCGATTCTGGGTACTATCATTTTTGCCTCTGGGTCAGGAACGCGATAGGGTTATTCGGCCGCTTCAAATTCGAGTGTTCATGCGAGCACGCAACTTTAAACAAATGAACACCTAATTTGCTACCGCATCAACGAAGGTTTTTTAGGGGGTCGCTTCAATGAGCGCAGGACTGAAGCGGCAAACTCCGATTTTTGGAAATTTTCCGAGAGATCGGAAGGTGCGGCAAGGCCCTATATTGCTTATGAAAACCAAAAATGTTTACCGTCGCGCGTTACCAAAACCAAATTTCCGTGGAGCATGCCCGCTTTTGCCGAAATGAGTGATTTCGGGCCCTCCCGCGTCGCGCCCACAATTCTTTAAACATCTCTGCTCAAGATTCGGGCTATTTCTGGCCCAGGTTGAGGCTCATTTTCGGCGTGGCCATCAGATCGGAGATTCTGGCACCAGTCGTAAGGCTTGTCACTCGGTCTGCCGCGTAGGCGCGGTAGGGCGGAACCGCGAACCTTGGCCCGGATTATCGTCCTACCTCGGGCTTGCAGTCGAGAAGCCCTCAATCATGAGGTCTAGACATATTACAATTTGTCGTCGGGCCTGTAACCTTGATAGGATGCACCCAGCGGTGGTCCGCCGCAGGGAAGTGATTTAATTTGTGACTAAATCTCATTGACTTGATTGCTGAAAAAGCACGAATAACACGTGTGAAAGCTGACACACTCGTCAACACGATTTTCGATTCCATGGCCGAGGCTCTGTGCCAGAGCGAGCGAATCGAAATCCGAGGGTTTGGTACATTTGTTGTTCGCCAGTACAAAGCTTACGATGGCCGCAATCCTCGCACCGGAGAAGTAATTGCAATTCAAGAAAAAAAACTGCCATTTTTTAGAGTGGGAAGAGATCTCAAAATACAAATCAGTTCCAAGCTTTAAACTTGCCTATCGCACATTGAAGCCCTGGTGCGCGGCAGTGTCATTTTCACCGATGTACCAAGCCTCGATCGTGACTCAATTGAGATTCGGCCACCCCACTCGGAGACTTTACGGTGAGCATGATAGAGGCCGACACCTTTACCGCTTGGTTTCCCAAATGTGACTTCTTCTCTTCCAATCACCTTTAAAACTAACTCTGGGATTCCCTTCCCTTTATCCGAGATTTCGACCGTGCACTCGCTCTCTGAAGTGTCGAACTTGAGGCTAACCTCACCACTTTTATCTTCGTAAGATTCGACAGCGTTGTTTATGAGATTGGAGAGCACGGCTTGAAACTCGACGGGATCAGCATACACCGTGGCACCACTAAAATCCTTGGTGGTTTTAAGGGAAATTCGAACGTCAGGGCGTGAGGTATATTCGACTTGTTTCCCCTCAATCATTTTCTCTAAGAAATCACCCAGCCTGATTTCCTCAAGCGAGGCATCAGCGGTTTGAATCGCATCTGACTGGCGATTCAAGCGCTCTGAGAGCGCCTTGATTTCTCGCACCGATTCACAAAGAATTTGTCTAAATTTTTCGGGAACTTCTTTGAGGTACGGCAAAACGCCTTCAGCCTTTAGGATCGGAGAGCGGATATTATGCGCCACATCTCTTGCAAGCTGCATTTTTAATCGTGCGCGGTCGGCTTCGAGCACCTTGTCTTGCGAGTTCTTCAATGAATCAAGTAAGCGGTCAAACTCAGATGTCAAAAAAGACACTTCATCGCGACCGCGAAGTTCAATGCGGCCGTCAAAATTACCGCTGTCTTTGATTTTTCGAACTCTTGCGACAGCAGACTCGATATTTCTCACGAGTCGCCGAGCTATCAATCGGCTAAGCGCGAATGCCACAAGGAGATTTATCAACATTAGGATTAAAAAAATATTTCGACTTGCCGCCTGCATTGCGGCCAGCTCTTTTTTTGAAACCTTCGATTCAAGAATATAGTAATACTCGCCGTCCTTTGAGGTCTTAGACACATCACACTGACAGCACTTCGGGTGGCTCGACGCGACTTTTGTGTAGATGCTCAAACTATCGTCATTTGCAACAGTCACCGGAAATTTATCAGGGAGCGCGTGAGCCTCTTCTGGATAATCAACGTCCTTTGCCTTAAATCGGCCAAGAGGCTGGCCAACCGGCGAAAACAGCGCAAGCGAGATGAGATTCGAATCGGCTTTCAGCGCTTCAGTCAGCGTTTGCGCAACGAAGTCAACGCGAACACCGATATTTAGCAGACGCTTTCGATCGTACGTTGGAATGTACAAAAATTTAAAGGGTTTTGGCTCCGGCATCGGGTGTATGACAGGTGTTGCCTCAACGCCATCAACCTTTGAATAAAGATTCTTGTAGTCTGGGCAAAACGAAAACGCATTCGGAATCAGTTTTGGATCTTCGTTTGTGGAGCGAATGAAATTACCTAAATGATCTAGAACAAAAATATGCGTGACACTGAGTTGGCTGCGAAGTTTCGTTAAGACATCGGTTCCGAGCGCGCCGCCATGGGCAGCGTCTTGTTCTTTAACAACTTTTGCGGCGTTGAGCATCAGGCTTTCCATGTTTGCGTCAAGCCTGGTGAGCGTATCACCGAGAACGTTGGAGAAAACCGCATAGTGCGATGAAAAGGTTTCGTCGCTTTGTCTGTTCACGTACCGAAGTGCACCCCATAGGAGAGCGGTCCCAAGCGCTATTGAGGTTACGAAAACGGCGATAAAGATCTTATTTGAAAGGCTCACTTGTCCTCGAATCGTCGTACGTGAATTTAACAATGGCATCGCTAAGATTGGGAAATTCCTTAAGAAGCTCTGTGCGGCTTCCAAGTTCAAAATCCTCAAATTCAAAACCAGGTGCCACAGTCGTACCCATTAGCGCCCATCTGCCACCACTTACAAGTCGCAGCCCTTGCCAAATGCCTCTCTCGACAAGCACCTGTGGGCTGTGGCCTTCAGTCAAATCGGAGCCAAGTGTGTGAGTAGAAAGTTGTTCAGCTATCTGGATCATCTCGACAGGATCGCCGCAATAAAAATGAAACATCTCATCGCTTTTTACGCGGTGAAGTGCTGAGAAACTATCAGGCGTCACCAGGTAGTAGATGGCGGTGCAAACCGACCGCCGTCCAGACTGATTGAACTGAGATTCGATTTCGCTTTTATATGTCTGTCGAAAAAATCCGCCTTCCTTGGGGAGAGGACTCAATTTCAATTTCTCCATGACATCTTTTGCGCTCAATTTTGCATTATTCATGACGATGCATCCAATTCACGAGTGGCGGGCCTGGTGGAGCTGGCACTTGGCTGGTTTTCCCAGTGCGTGATCTTACTAAGAATCTTTGTAAGCCAGGGCATGTGCAAAAACCTGGCGGCTTCATACCCTGTTTCCAGGAAAATCGCGTCAAATCCGTAATCCTTTATATAGCGAGCGACTTTCTCACCTTTGACTGCTCGCCCGAGATCGGAGTCGATGTAGAGCGGAATGCACGGATCAATCAAATGCACAGCGCCAAAGAATTGCATGGGCGAGCGAAACCCAAGGTAGCATCCGTTATTGGTTCTGGAGTCCATCTCCCAACACATATGCATCAATTTGTCGTCGTCGACTAAAACTGCTTCCAAGCCATGCGGAATCGCCAACGTCTTTATCGAAAAATGATCCAGCCGATTTCCCAGAATAAAGCGCTGCCCTTCAATATCAGGAACCTTTATTGAGTCGTTTATTGCAACGATCACCAGTTTGCGAAGTAGCTCTTGAGGCGTCATCTTGTTTTTACTCCCGATGCGCTTTGCATTTTTCACGTCTGCCAGAATCAAGTCGGCACCTCTCGCGCGTCCCGTATACTTCTTGAGTCCCCTCATCTGCTCAGAATGAATTCCTGCCTTCGCGAATTTTTCACCTAACTGCGCAGCAACTTTCTGATCGTCGATCGCGATCAGAACTTTTGTGTCATTTGAGACGGTAAGCTCAGGGCAAAAACCAATCGGTGGCGGCAAAACACGAAGTGCAAATGAGAATTCATAGACGCAACCAGCTTGTGTGAAATTCAGTTGAAGCTCGGTCTTCTGGTTTTTCGACACGAGCTTGGAGAAACCTCTGATATTCGTAACCACTGCAATCGGCACTGTTGACGCCATTAAAACTTTCTAACAACGTCAGACATGAGATCAGGCCTTAGGCCTTTGTTGCATTTCCCTGTCA
>JAYVXN010000354.1:0-13651 GCA_043785085.1 Bdellovibrionales bacterium
AAGAAGATCGCGTTATTTGTCGAAGATATGTATGAAGACCAAGAGTTGTGGTATCCATATTACCGCTTTAAAGAAGCCGGTGCCGAAGTCACGCTGATCGGCCCTGAAACCGAAAAACAATATAAATCAAAACATGGCTATCCAGCCCAGGCTGAGCGCAGCATTGATGATGTCCACGCGGATGATTTCGATGCGCTCATCATTCCTGGCGGCTACTCGCCTGATCACATGCGCCGCAATGATCAAATGGTTTTGTTCGTCAAAGAAATGGCGCAAAAACAAAAGCCTGTTGCTGCCATCTGCCACGCTGGCTGGATGCTCGCATCTGCTGAAATCATTGATGGTCGCCGGGTCACTAGCTTTCCCAGTATCAAAGACGACATGATCCATGCTGGCGCCGATTGGGTAGACGAAGAGGTCGTGGCCGATGAAAACATCATCACCAGCCGCCGTCCTGACGATTTGCCGGCTTTTTGTCGCGAAATCATTCGCCATCTCACCGAGCGCTCCGCAGAGTTTGAAAAGTCCAACGTCGCTGGCAAAGAAGCGGCCACTGGCAAAGGTGCGCAAGTGAAAACAAAAGGCAATCAACCGCAACCGGCCCGCGCACAAGCTGGACAAGTCAATCCAGCGAAGAAAGGCGCACAAGTACAAAATCAGCCGTCGGCCAATATGAAAGCACGGCCTGAGGCGATGAAGGCCGCTCAGGACAACAAAGCCCCCGCGACCAAAGCCGGAGCGTCTCGAAACGGAAAAAACAAAGCGGGAAAAATCGGCAAAGGTAATCGCCCCGAACCTCGCGCCCGACACTGAGTAAACGATTTTGTTCCTTGACCGGTCATCGGTCAAGGAACGCTAACTGACTGTCGTTCTCGTTGAATTTCACGATCACGAGGTGTCAATTTGTGGCGATACCGCAAAATTGAAAAGTAAAATATTGGCGGAAGCCCAATCGCCAGAATCACAAGGATCGTCAAAACTCCCACAAAGCCCCCTACCTGCCCGTGCCACTACTGGTTGAGCCACTGGTCGTCCCACCACTGCTTGTCCCGCTAGCACCAAGTCCGGAACCCGACGGATTGCCAAGACCGTTATTGGTTCCAAGGCCTGTTCCAACTCCTGTTCCAGCCGACGACGCCGTTCCAGTGGGCTATTCGTGGGGCTTTCTTTGCGGTAAAACGTGAGCAAAGTTTCCGTGCTAGAGAATTCACTGGTTTTCACACTGATCGGCTGATCGTAGACAAAGGACTGTGCCGTATTAATGGCATAAAATCGATAACTCATATTTCGGTACACCGAAAAACCCGAGCCAATAAAACTCAGATCCATGGCTTCATTGAGCGCTTTCGGCAAAATCTTCTGCTCGCTACAAATGATTAATCGCGCTTTGGCTAAGGCAGTCGTCTCAAGCCACAGGTAGGGCGGCGAAACTGTTTCAATGGCGAACGCCGGTGTGCACGCAATTAGAATTGAAAAAAAAATCACTCGCATAGAAAGTGGCCCTCAAAACAGACCAACTCATGGTTCAAGACTGTGGCCAAACTGTCACGGAGTTTTCAAAAGTTATAGGAATCCGCAAATTCACGGCGACTTTTTTGGCGTCTCAATCATAATTGTCACCGGTCCGTCATTGCACAGCTCCACTTGCATATGGGCTTGAAAGCGTCCGCCTGCGGTTTTGATTCCATGAGCGCGACTCACCTCGAGAGCTTTTTCGTAGAGCGGCAAGGCGATTTCAGGTTTGGCTGCCTCGGTAAAACTCGGTCGATTGCCACTTTGCACATCAGCGTAAAGCGTAAATTGACTGACAATTAGATGAGATCCGCCAACTTCCTTCACGGCTCGATTCATTTTTCCAGATGAATCTTCGAAAATCCGCAGGGCCAAGATTTTTTGTATCAGCCATTGAACATCCGCCTCGCGATCTGTGGCATGAATGCCAAGCAACGTTAAGAGACCGAAATCGATTTCGCCGATGATTTGACTGTCCACACGGACTTTAGCTGAGGAGACTCGCTGAATGAGGGCGCGCATAGCTGCGCGCAGTTTAAGGTTGAAAAATGGGTTTTGGCAATGGGACGATTTTGTTAAATCAAGCTTGCGGGATAGAAAAAACAATGCTGCAATAGGCCATGAAAAACGCCAATTTAGTTTCAGAGTTAACGAAAACTTTTACCAAAATAATTAGCGAGACCAACGGTATTAGCCTTCGCGATACGCTTGAACTTTTATTAAATTCAGACGAAGTCACCGCCCACTCAGAATTAAACGCGTCACTCAATGAATTCAATCAACTCTTGATGGACTTTCGTGAAAATAAAATCGAAATGCCGACCCTTTTAAACCATCCAGCGGCGCATGCTCTTTCTGGATTTTTAAAAATGTTTCCGGTGCCCTTTCGCGATGAACACACGCACCTCACCGGAGCACTATCGGCTGATTTTATTTACCCACGTCTGATAAAACTGCTCGAAGGGCCACAGAGAGAGCTCTATGAACAAAAAATTCGCGCTGTCTACGGCGACTCCAGCTTGCCGATCAAATCGGTGAGTGATGTGGAGCGGCTTCTTGAGTTGAAAGATTCTGAGCGCTTCTCGCGCTATCTCAGCATTTTGCTTTTGCCAAAATTTCTACTCACCAGCCGCGAGGCCCATCACGATGCTGCTTATCACATGGCCAAGGAGCTTTACACAAAATACAACGTTGGTTTTATTCGCCTAAAATTCACGCTTTCGCGGGCATCGAGTAGCGAAGCTGAACAAATTCCCGGCTTAGAAAACCTCACTGAAGAATATGTCGTACTCGGTCTTTATGACGGCTTTATGGATTTCAAAAAGAAAAATCCGAAATTTAATTTTATGCTGTCGCCGAGTTTTCGCAAAGAGGCCAACTTTTTCGATTCTTCTAAGTTTGCCACCAAAAAAGAGCATTTTCTCCAGCAGGTCGACACGATCTTGGACTTGATCAAAAAACATCCACATTTGGAAAGCCATTTTTCGGATGTCGATACCGTTGGCAATGAAAGTGAACTCTACCGCAAAAGCCATTTCCAAGATATGAAGCTCGGTTTTCGCAAACTTCAGCACCGCGGCTTCAGCATTCGCAGTCACCACGGAGAAATCTGGAAGACCTTGCGCAAAGGCATCCAAGCCGTCGACAATGCAATGAACATTTGGCGCATTGATACGCTCGAACACGGACTCAGTC
Source organism: Bdellovibrionales bacterium (assembly GCA_043785085.1). Classification (GTDB taxonomy): domain Bacteria; phylum Bdellovibrionota; class Bdellovibrionia; order Bdellovibrionales; family JAMPXM01; genus JAYVXN01. Next base: position 3,208 of record JAYVXN010000354.1, read on the forward strand.
TGGGCATCAATCCAAATTACTATTTTCATTCTCTATTTCAACGGGTCTTAAAATGGAACAAACGCGGTGAAGCCGTGCGCCCGGGCACTCCTGAATTTCATGAAATCACGGAAATGGACTGGGACAAGCACGTCGAGGTTCATGACAAGATTATGAAAGGCCTGCGCCTAACTCCCGATGAAATTCAGGTTTTTACCAAAGCGAAGTTTCACATGGCACGTGAAGTAGAACTTTATCAGCATGATGTGCTCAATCGCATGATCGATAAGGGTGTCACCCTGGTTTCGCTGCCGTCTTCGAATAATAAATTAACCGAGTGCTTTGAGGATTACAAAGATCACCCGTTTTCATGGTGGGAAAAAAAGGGCGTCGTCTTAGGGATTGGGACCGACAATTATATCACGCTCAAAACCAACTTCATACAAGAGCTGCTGATTTTACTTCTCACCGATGCTGAAAATTTAAAAATCACAAAATTGCTGATGGTGGCAACTGGTGAAAATCGGCGCTCTTATATCAGTCATTTGCTCTGGCAAATGAGAAAGTCAGTTTAACTGGCACGCTGGTTTTTGTGGAAAAAAACACAAATTGCCGCGGTTTTCCAGGCAGGCTTTGTGGCATCATTTCTTGATGAGGCTGTTTTTTTCCCGTGGAGGATTTCATGGAATCACGCGCCGTTCCGCCACCACAAGCGAGTGCTCGCCAAACAGAAATGGGCGAGGCCTTTAATCGCATCTTGTTTGCCGCTACTGAAGCTCTTGAAGAGCAAAAGATTCCCTATGCGATGATTGGGGGAATTGCGGCCATCGGTTTAGGCCGACCGCGCTCCACCCATGATATTGATTTTTTTATTCGCCCCGAGGATGCCGAAGTGACTTTGGAAGCATTGAAAAGGCATGGCTTTGACACGGAACGCACCGATGATCGCTGGCTTTACAAAGGCTTTAAAGAGCAAATGATGGTCGACATTATATTCAAATCGTCTGGCGATATCTATTTTGATTCAGAAATGCAAGAGCGCGCCAAGCCCGTTGATTTTCACGGCCGAAAAATCAAAGTGGTAAGCCCGGAGGATCTAATCATTATCAAGTGTGCTGTGCACAGCGAGATTGGTCCGCATCATTGGCATGATGCTCTTGCCGTCCTCTCGCACGCCACTCTCGATTGGAAATATCTCATCAAACGCTCCCGCAAAGCTCCGCGGCGTTTGCTCGCTTTGTTAGTCTATGCCCAATCCAATGATATACTGATTCCGAACACGGTGATTTGCGAACTCTTTGAATCAGTTTTTGGCGACCAAGCGAAAACTCAAAGCCAAGGCTGGACGTCAGAAAACAAGTTAACAAGCCGTGAGCCCAAAATTCCGCAAAAAACTGATCTCTATCTTCTCTCAAAGATCCAAAGGGCGATTGCGACGGATCAGCGCACCTCCACGTTAGATGTTAAACTGAATTTGATTGGCCATCGCATCGTCGCCAGTGGCGAGCTGTCGACTCCTGAACTGAAACGAAATGTCGAAGCTGTGATCAATGAATGCGCCAGTGATTATTCCGTCGACAACCGGATCTCGGTGTCTGAGCCAACCGAACCGCAAACAGTTGAGGAATTGACATGATTCGCATTGCGGCGGTTGGCGACGTGCACTTTGATCGCAATTCCGCAGGCCGTTTACGAGGTTATCTCGGTCACCTTGAGCAACTGGCTGATTTTCTTTTGTTGGCGGGCGATCTCACGCAAATTGGCTCGGTCGAAGAAGCCAAAGTTTTGAGTGAGGATCTACAAGATTGTCCGGTGCCGGTGATTGCCGTCTTAGGCAATCATGATTTTCACAGTGATCAACAAGTGCAACTCGTGGCCACCTTAAATGAAGCGAATGTCACCGTGCTTGAGAAAAATTCGACCATCCTACAAATCAAAAACCAAAGTGTCGGTATCGTTGGCTTGAAAGGCTTCGGCGGCGGTTTTATGGGCTCCTGCGGAACGGAGTTTGGCGAACCAGAAATGAAAGCCTTTATTCGGAATACGAAAATCCAAGCAGAACACCTGCAAAGTGAACTCGAGCATCTGCAAACGGACTATAAAATCGTTCTTTTACATTACTCTCCTTGCCCAGAAACACTGCTCGGCGAGAAAAAAGAAATTTACCCATTTTTAGGCAGCTATCTTTTCGCGGAAGCTATTGATCGGGGTGGCGCGGATATCGTCTTTCATGGCCACGCCCATCATGGCGTCGAAAAAGGTCTGACTCCCGGCGGAGTGCCGGTGCGAAATGTTGCCCGCCCCGTCATCCGTCACGCTTTTCACGTCTATTGCCTCAATAAAGAAGGCCAGCTTCATCATGATCAACTCAGCCTCGAACACGCTAAACTTTAGCTATTGTCAGGCCGCAGCAAAACCTGAATAATCCATGAGACTAAATATCTCTTCGACAAAATAAGTTCTTACTCATAAATTGGAGTGGATATTCTAAAACTCAAGGAAATCAGATGAAAACCCATCCGCCTGCTCCGACCAATGTTATTGAAATGATCGGCAACACTCCCATCGTGCAGCTGACGCACTTTGACACAGGGCCCTGTCAGCTTTTTGTGAAACTGGAGAATCAAAATCCTGCTGGATCGATCAAAGACCGAGTCGCCCTTTCGATGATTGAAGCGGCTGAGCGCGAAGGAAAACTCAAGCCTGGCGGCACCCTGGTTGAAGCGACGGCCGGCAACACCGGTCTCGGACTTGCTCTCGTCGCTTCGCAAAAAGGTTATCATTTAATTTTGGTCATTCCCGATAAAATGAGCCGTGAAAAGATCTTCCACCTCAAGGCGATGGGCGCGGAGATCGTTTTGACCCGATCTGATGTGGGCAAAGGCCACCCGGAATATTATCAAGACATGGCCAAGCGAATTGCCGAAGAAAAAGGCTTTCTTTACATCAATCAATTTGAAAACAAGGCCAATCCGATTGCGCACGAATCAACCACCGGTCCAGAAATCTTTGAACAAATGGGCGGTAACGTTGACGCCGTCGTCAGCGGCGTTGGCAGCGGCGGAACGCTTGCCGGATTGTCGCGTTATTTTTCTCGCGTCAGCCCAAAGACCGAAATGGTATTGGCTGATCCAGTCGGATCAATTTTAGTCGATTACGTCAAAACTGGAAAATTCGGCCAGGCTGGCAGCTGGTTTGTTGAAGGTGTCGGCGAGGATTTTATTCCAGGGATCGCCGATCTTTCTCGAGTCAAAGACGCCTACAGCATCAGTGACAGCGAAAGCTTTGAAGTCGCGCGCGAGCTTCTGAAAAAAGAAGGAATTTTGGCGGGCTCTTCGAGCGGAACCCTTATCGCTGCGGCTCTGCACTACTGCCGCGAACAAAAGACACCGAAACGAGTGGTCACCTTTGTTTGTGACAGCGGCAATAAATATCTCTCAAAAATGTTTAATGACTATTGGATGATCGATCAGGGCTTTTTGAAACGTGAGTCCTACGGTGACTTGCGGGATTTGATTTCACGCCGGCACAGTGAAGGTGGCACGGTGTTCATCGGTCCGCACGACACTCTTAATACCGCTTATAATCGCATGAAAGTTTATGATATTTCGCAGCTGCCAGTTTTGGAAAACGGTCAGCTCGTCGGCATTCTCGACGAATCTGATTTGCTTTTAAAGATTTACGGCAAAAAAGATCAGTTTCGCGAAACGGTGGCAACTGCCATGACGAAAAAAGTCGAAACTCTCCCGATCTCAGGCAAGATCTCTGATTTGCTCCCGATCTTTGACAAAGGCTTTGTCGCCGTAGTTGTCGATCAGGGTAAATTTCAGGGCCTGATTTCGCGCATCGATATGATCAATCACCTTCGTAGGACCGTTGAGTAATGACTGAGTAATGACTGAGTAATGACTCAAAACAGCTCAACTTCCTTGAAGTTCAGGGCCGGAGCTTGTCTGCGGGGCGCCTTGATGTCAGAATGATCTGAGGTGTATGAATAAACCAAAGGCACCTGAAAGCGGCTATGTCTGCGCCAAGATCAGTGCTTCGAATTTTACTCAAGCGGCGAATAAATCATAAAAAGCTGCCAAAGATCCCGCTTTTTTTACAAGGGATGCTCTTTGCCTCAATGGGCATTTCAATCGAAGTTTTGTTTACGGCAATTCAACAATTCAGCTCAAGCCAGAACTCGACCTTGACGGGGCATTCGTATATTTGGATGTTTCCGGTTTATGGCCTGATTCCGGTGATACTTTATTTTCTCTATGACCGACTCGGACAGCTACGCCTGGTGCCGAGAATTTTTCTTTATGTCATCATGGTTTATGCGGTTGAGTATTCCTACGGAACTTTTTTAAAACTGGTCATTCAGGTTTGTCCTTGGGAGGCCGAGTACCGGCAGTCGACTTGGAATGTGAACGGGCTCATTCGCTTGGATTTTTTCCCACTCTGGGCGGTCGCTTGTTACTTTTTTGAATGGGTCTATTTGAAATTTAACCGTTATTTTATTGTGATTCCAAGGGCCAGAAGTATTCGTAAAGCCAGACACTCGGGCGTGTTCCCCGGCCAACGCAAACCTTGGCGATAGAAACGGCTCACTGGATTTGCTCAACCTTCCCTAAAGAAATTTCTCAGGCCAAACCGTTCCTTCGATCAAAGTTGCAACGATCTGTTCAAGACCTATTTGGTCTTGCTGATCAAAACGAGATTGTATCGGACTATCAACATCCAAGACCCCGAGTAAGCGCCCATTGAAAATCATCGGCACAACAATCTCTGCCTGGGAGCGCGTATCGCACGAAATATGCCCCGGAAAAGCGCTGACGTCAGCAACGCGCACAGTTTTTCGAGACGAGGCTGCTGCCCCACAAACTCCTTTTGACAATGGAATTCGTAAACACGCACTCAAGCCTTGAAACGGACCTAAGACCAACTCCTTCCCATCGAAGAGGTAAAAACCTACCCAGTTAACATCCTGAAGTTGTGCATTCAATGAAGCGCTGGCATTGGCAAGATTTGTGAACCAGGCCCGGTCCATTAGCGATTTTATTTCTAAATCCAAATCTAAATAAAATTTATTTTTATCTTCATGGCTGAGCCGGCGATGGGACTGCAAGGGTGGCGACCTTTCCTATTAAACTTTTAGGCGAACTCATTCTAAGAATGCTCATTTCGCTCGACCAAAGTCAAAGCGTCTGTCTGCGATCTTGAGTTTTTAATCGCATCGCGAGCATTTTGCCCCCTCCCCAGACTGCGCGTGAGACGGAGAATCTGAAAATAACGCTGGCTGATTCAGAATCCCCAACTTGTTATGGAAATGTCAAAGCAGTCGCGCGAGCTGAGTACTTTATCCTAAATTGAGATCCTTCGTGGGACGGTGAAAATATCGAGACACCGTAAGTACCATCTCAACAATTTCTCATGACCTTTTTGCTTGCGAACTTTTGTTTAGACACCGATACTTTTTAGGTACACCCAAACGTTTTTTCTTATGGCGCTTATAATTTATTAGACCATGGGGAATTTTCTATTTCATGTCTATCGAAGGAGGCATTGTGAAGTTAACCGGTACGTTAGTAGCGACGTTGATCTCAGTCGCAGGAATCTCAGCCAACGCGGCTGTGACTCAAAAAGATTGTCAGGACATCGTAAAAAAACTGCGTCCTGAAGGTGAAAAGTGTTTAGCGATTTCAGCTGCTGCCAAACGTCAAGAGTGCACCCAGGCGGCCAGCGATAAGCTGCATGTTCCTGATGAAGCTTGGCAAACTTGCCGCAGTGTTATCGATCCACTCAAGAACGAACTGGTCCAAAAAGAACACGCAAAATACCCAAATCAGGCTTCGGCTTTTGACAGCAAAGGCACTCCTCACGGACCGAATGGTCCCGGTAATATGGGCGGACCGAATGGTCCCGGTAATATGGGCGGACCGAACGGTCCCGGTAATATGGGCGGACCGAACGGTCCCGGTAATATGGGCGGACCGAACGGTCCCGGTAACATGAATGGGATGAACCATGGCCCAGCCATGTCGTCTGAGCAGTGTCAGAAATTGACTCCCGGTTTGAAAAAACAAGCTGAATCATGCGTGAACATTTCTTCGTTCGATAAGCGTCATGCTTGCTTTGACAAAGTTGCGACCACTATGCCGCCAGGATTTTTTGATTCCTGCCATGCGGCTATTGATCCGATTCAGACGGAAATTCAGGCTAAAGAAAAAGCTAAATATCCGAATCAAGCTTCAGCAATTCCGAACGGCCCAAATAATGGACCCGGTGGACCAAACGGACCAGGCAATATCGCTGGTGACCCCGGCTCTATGCCGACTAATCCAGGCAATATGGCTGGTGGACCGAACGGACAAGGTAACATGAACGGCGGACCAAACGGACCCCGAAACATGAATGGAATGAATCAAGTTCCGGCCATGTCAGCGGACCAATGTCAAAAGCACGTTCCGAACCTGAAGAAACTTGCTGACAACTGCTTGCGCATCACTGCTGAAGACAAACGTCGTGCATGTTTTGACAAAATCGGTGAGCAAATGCCCCACGACTTCCTTGAAGGTTGCCGTGCAACAGTTGAGCCGGTGAAACAAGAGTATATCGCAAAAGAAAAAGCCAAGCATCCGAATCAGGCTTCTACCGTCGACAGCCATAACGGTGGTCCCAACGCCGGCCCAACTGGTCCTGGAAACATGAACAGCGGCCCAGGAATGATGAATGGCAGCTCTGGAAATATGGCTCAAGGTCAGAAAATGAAGAATGTTGATTGCGGTAAACTCATGAAAGACACTCGCGATAAAGGCATGAAGTGCGTCGCGATTTCAATTGAGCCGAAGCGCAAAGACTGCGGCGATAAAGTCGGCAAAGACGTTGAGAAAAATGGCGGCGATATGTGCCGTGGGCCGATGGACCAATTACACCGTGAAATCCAATCAATGGAACATCAGAAATATCCAACGCAAAACTCAGTTCTTTAAAAAAGAGATCGTATTGAATTGAGACAAAAGGGTTCCTTCGGGAACCCTTTTTTATTTCTGCAGATCGACGTCCTGCGCAAATAGAAATCGATCAAATGAACGGCTGATAAAAAATCCCAGAAACGAAACTCCACTTAAAATCGTAGCCAACCCTTTCGGTGATAAGAGACCGTCGCTACTCTCTTCGCGATAAAAGTAAAAGACGCCGCCGGTTATTATTAAAACCACGCACAATATCAGAATCTCAACTTTCAAGGTGCGCTTCTGCTGCTCAATTGAAAGTGCCTGATAGCGAATCAATGACTGCGCTGACTTTTTCAGACCTTGACTTTGCCTCTCTTGGCTCGGAACTTCAGCTTGCGATTCAACGCCGCTACTAAAATATTTTGGAATACAAAACACTGCGGGCCGTGACACTTCTGCGGTCTCAATCAAATATTTTTTACCATATTCCGTGAGCTTCTCAAAAAGAAGCGTATTGCGTTCAAACAAGCCAAATCGCGCTTTGAGATCATCCGGGATCGCTGCCTGAACCTTCCCAATGAAGTCGGTCCAGTCAATAATTGGCAGCTGTAAAGCCTCAATACTCTCAGCACGTGCTTCTGGCGAATGACCAAGAAGGAGCGTAAACACGGCGCCATCAATGCGCTTAATCTCGCGCAAGAGCTGTAATCCGTCCATTCCGGATAAATGCGCAGCCGCAATGACAATGGCATGGCGACTACTCTTAAAGGCACCCAATGCAAGTTTTGCATCAGACATTGTATCAAATTGAAGCGGCACCTTGGCGAATTTAGTTTTAATCTTTTGCTGCACTTGATGGGCCAGCTGGTCATCGCTCATGACCAAGAGAATTTGCAGATGATCGGTCATTTTTGCAACTCCGCAATGCGACGATTTGATTCTGTTAAACGCTTTGAGAAAATCTTAAACATATCGATGCTCTTATGTGGCTGCTCATACATCATCTTCACAAAATCGGCTCGATCAAAAGCGATGCATGAGAGCATTGTCTTGGCAATCAGAGAGGCTGTTCGTGGTTCGTTTGTGACCATGGCCACTTCGCCGATCATTTGACCCGCTTTGATGGTGCTCACCGGAATTAAATTCTCGCCCCCCTGGATGAGCACTTCAACTTCACCTGATTCCAATAGAAAAGCCGTCGTGCCGCGCTCCCCTTGTACTGCGAGAATTTCGCCTGGCTCAAATATTGAAAAATAAAAAGCCTCTTGAAAACGTACTAGTTCCTGATCGGCAATACCGCTGGCTAGACGATTATAAAACTCTGTCACATCAATCACCAGCGGCTGCACCTCACGATTGAGATGCTGACAGAAAAAAGCGTCGGCCACCGGTTTGAAGCCCAGCTGCTCACTGGTCACCCGCAATTCATTGGGACAGAGAAAAAAGGCATGGTTGACGCGCCGACTGGCAAGTACTGAGAGAATCATACGCAAAAGCTGCCGATGCACAGCAGGCTGAGCCGCCGCACGCTCAATAATCGCCAGCATATCGAGCAGGTAGACCGCACCATTGAGCGGGTTTTTTGACTCGCGAAAATCAAAACTCATGTTCATCAGAGTTTCTGACTCCTGAAATTCTAATGCCCGTAGGGACGCCACAGGTTTGCCATCGCGATACGCAATCACATTTGCGGTTGTCGGAAAGATATCAAAATGGTCAATCACTTTTCGGGTCATCCGGGTGAGGTGGCCCACCTGGAGTCCAGCTTCTTCCAGCGCAAGAAAGCGAATTTCAAGAACATCACTGAGTTCAGCCGTAGATTTGGCAAATCGGACAACAGTTGGCATTTGCACCCTGGTTTTTTAAATCAGTCTTCGCTACAATGAGAATAAAGACAGTATAGCATTCAACAAGGATGAAACAACTCCATGTTCCTGAGACTGATCGTCACCGGACTTTTGGCAAGCTCTCTTTGGTCGACGGCCGTTGCTGCGACTTCGCCGGACGCTCTATCTGACTTGATCAACATCGGATTGCACAATGCTTTTTCATTGCAAACTCAAGCTATTAAAGAACAGCAAAAACTTAATTTGCAAAAAAGTGCCTACGCTGAACTTTTGCCCGCCGTCACTTTGTCGTCCGGAAAAACCTTTCAAAATTCAACTACCTTAAATGCGGATGGAACCAAGTCTTTTTCAGCAGACAATACCACGCAGTTGCGGGTCGATACCGCCTGGACGCTGTGGAACAATTATCAAACTGTCACCGACGTCCAGACCGCACGCAACGCTTTTACCACTGAACATCTGACAACCGAGCGCGAACAACAAAACTACATCGTTAACCTTCTCGATGCTTACTTGACCTATCAACTGGCCCTCAGACAAAAAGAAATCATTCAAGGGTCCTTGCAAGCCAGTGAGTTGACCAACGAAGAATCGCAGGAACTTGTCAAAGCCGGTGCAAAAACCCAACTCGATGCCATTGATGCAGAGATTGAGGTCATGAATACGCAACGTGATCTTCTGGAGCTCAAAGCTTCGTTGCTATCGGCTGAACGAAACCTCCGCACTCTTTTAAACACGAGTAACCTCAAAGAGATGCCACCGATTGATCTGCTCACTTTTGAGCCCTACTATATGGCGGACTTTGAAAACAAATATCGTGAAATCCTGGCCAATTGGAAATCTGATCTAGCTTCCAAGCAGCCAGACTTAAAGATTTCTCGCCTAGGTCTAGAGAACGCACTTTTAAGCAGACGCCGAGCCGTTTGGAACTATTTGCCAACGACGAAAATCGTATTATCGCACGAATTCAATTTTGATAACTACGTCCAAGACAATCCGACGGGCGCACGCGACCAAGCCCAAAACAGCTCGATTGCACTTACGCTAAGCTGGCCACTCTGGGACTGGTTTACGTCGCGACGAACCCTGGACAACGCACAAAAAGATTTTGCTATCGCAAGGTTATCCTACCAAGAAAAAACTCTGACGACCGAGACCGCCATGCAAGATCTGCTGGAGCAATTTGAACTACTCCTGAAAACCAGTGAGGCCACTAAGCTCTCCCTGCAAAAAGCTGAAAAACAAGTCAAATATTCCCAAGAAATGTACCGCCTCGGCCGCATCAATTTGTTGATGATGCAACAATCAACCAATCGTCTACGCCAAGCCCGCACGGATCTCGCAAGCCGTTTGAAAACTAAGTATGTTTTGGCAGCCAAGCTGCTGTTTAACACGGGTTATGATTTACGCCCGGCCCCTGGCGCGCAATAGATCTAAACGCGCCAGGTTTTCTCGATAGGAATACAGCAGATCACTCTCCATAAATGCGCCAACGTTGGAAACCACCTCCATCTTCTCGTGAGCACAGCAACGAGAAATGGCTTTCAGAAATTCCTCAAGACCGTGACGGGACTGATCGCCAGACACGTGACTGGTGCCCGAAAAGGAAAGCCTTTCGGAAAGTTTTGGGACTCACTCGCATTTACTCGAGTTGTGCCGCACAATAAATACTTTCAC
>JAYVXN010000355.1:0-4348 GCA_043785085.1 Bdellovibrionales bacterium
CTTAAAGACAAGTATAAAAATCTCACCAAATCACTTGGTCACATCGTCAATATTGACGATGAGGGACTGCTGATTCCGTAAGTGTCTCAAATAAGAACACCGATAAGTCTTTAAAAGAAATTCGGAATTCAAAATCAGTCTCGATCTGAAAGAAAAAAGCTAAGAATTGGACGATTTATTCCGATACACATCTAGAGGGGAGTCTAGATGTGTATAAAGGCTTGGCTTTATAAAAATCGTTTGGCCGCCACTGCAGCGGCTACGATTTTATCTGTGTCACTTGTCTCCTTATTTGCTTTTCAAAACTGTACTTCGCCGCCCGCGCTTGAGGCTCACGCTGATGTGTTAAAATCCACGGGTGCGGGTGAGCCGTTTGTCTTTGCTGCGAATTTTGATCAGTTGGCGTATATGTCGTGCACCGAACTGCGGACCGGCGCCTTTGATACCAGTGCTTATTTCTCTTTTCGCTTGGGCGCCTATCGCACGGGTGGCGTGCAAATTCTGCCGAGCTTTTTTGACAGCGTCAAAAAATTCAATCTAGAAGATCAGCAGACCATTTTAATGGACAGCCAAGATAATCTCGGAGCACAGCCTCAGACGGCCTTACGAAGCTTAAGAAATTTTCAGCAAGTTTTTACTGAAACTGGTTCACCGGCCGAAGGCAGCGATTACCAAAATATGTTTGGCGCTTTGACGGATCCTGATAATTTAACGGCTTTGTTTGCCTTGAATCCAGCTGATCGACTTCGTTATGTTCCAGGTATGGTCGTTGAAGGCTCACGTCTTGAAGCTGACCTCGATTTTGCCAGTAGCGCCAATATGGCTGAATCGGTTCGGCAGTTTCTCAGCAATGACGGAGTGGTCGCCTTGACCTACACGGCCAATCCGAACGCCACGATTCAAACTACCGGAACGCTCAGTATGACCGGGACCATTACCAATTCTGGTCAGAATTCAGCAATTCAAGCAAGAGCGCCTGCGGATTTTTTAGGTGGCTCAAACACCAGCTCGGTTTATGGCCGCGGATTATTGGTCCGCTTTAGCCAACCCAGTATCAACGGACTTTATGGGCAGTTTCCGACTTCAACTTTACGTGAAGTTTCAGAAATGAACATGCTTAATCAATCGGACAGTTCGAGTTTAGCTCCTTGGGTTTGTCCGTCTTCAATGCGGTTTCGCATTGTTCGAAAGCAAGATTTAGCGGTGCCGGGGGCCAATTGCATCCGCGCTCCAGATCCGGATCCATTGCCTTCAGATCTGGCCTTGGTTCGAAATTCATTTCGGGTCGAAGATTGGTATGTCGATATGACAAATCTTTGCATCATTCCCAAAAAGCCCGCGCCCGATTGCTACGGCAATGTGCAAACTGTGGTCTATAGCATGGGCGCAGCCTGTGCGCCGGGCCAGACAACAGGAGCTTGTGTGTCGATGGCGAGCGTTTGTTATCGGCAAAGGTAAGCACAGAGGTTTAAATACTTAAAACCCCGTCCAGACAGGCGTCATTAATTGACGAAGCGAGTTCTTTACTGAGATAAAAAACTCATGAAGACGCTGTTATTTCTTCTTTTTATTGCGACACTTTTCCAATCTCAAGCCAACGCACAATTTTTCACAGGTCCAGTTGCCTCAGCAACCGGCGGGGCCGGGCGAGCGGCAGTCGATCCGGGTGAATCGCAGTTTTTAAATCCCGCCAGCGTCGCTCACCTTCAACGCTATTATGTCGCAGCTGATTTGGGTTTTGGAGATCATCCCAAAACCGGCACTGAAAATACCTACGGGGTGTTGCTGTCTGATGGCAGCCCTGAAAATCTTTTTTCGGGCTCATTCTCTTATATTCGCAAAACTGAAACACCCAATATCGGTCCGAACGCCGGGACATTTATTACATCGAGTGACTTTGCCATCGCTGCCGCAGGTTTTGCCTATGAAGGACTCGCAGTTGGAGTGGGTGCGCATCGATTACAACAAAGTTTGACGGGCAGCGGGGACTTCGCACAGAACAATATTCATTTGGGGGTTTTATATTCACCTGTTGAGTCTTTCGGGGTTGGATTTGTCGCCTATGATGCCTTGGGGACGACTGATTCCAGCGTGCCACAGGGACTGCAGCTGGTGCCAACGTTTGCCCTTGGAATGCATGCTATGTATGAAGAGATGTTTCGGGTGCGCCTTGATTTCGTGCGGCCTGATAAGTCAAATCCGAACCATCGCACCAATGTCCTTTTCGGGATGGAGTCCTTTTTTCGTAAGAATCTGGCGATTCGCCTCGGCAATGAGTGGAAAGAAACCGATGATCAGAGCTTTTTCACGGCTGGCCTGGGATTTAAGGGGCCAAAATTGAGCTTTGATTATAGTTTTCAAACGGATACACGGGTTAGTGGCGGTTCCAGGCATTTGTTTGACTTGTGGCTTCCACTTTGATACCTGATATGGGTGTCGTATCACTCCTGAGCGTCGGCACCCGTTCCTAAAAAGGGGTATTCCATGGCATCGAAAACAAAGCGCACTGAAACTATTCGCGAGCGTAAAAAAGCAAAAGAAGGCAAAAAACGCAAAGCTAGCCTTCGCACTAAAGGTACTTCTAAGTCGCAAAAAGAGCTTTTTGGCGATTCATAGTACTGGGTTTTAGTACTGGGTTTTAAGACAACTGACATCGAGGCCGGCTACATCAGTCGGCCTTTTGTTTTGGTTCGAGATCAGTTTACCGGTATCTGATTAACGATGCAGACGGGCCGGAACGACTTCCTCTCCGTTTAAACTAAATGTAAACGGCTGGCGAATCCATGACGACTGGCCAGATTTGAATTTCCATTTCTTAAAAGCCGAAACCGCCGCTTCATCTAAGGAGCGAGACGACGTGCTTTTTTCCAAAACGACCTGTTCGACACTGCCATCGGGGCGAACGAAGGCCAAAAACACAGCCGTACCCTGATTATGCGCAAAACGATCTCGCTCCGGATAATGAGGCTGCGGGTTTCCGGGGACTTGGCTCAAGAGGCCGCCATCTTTAATCTCGCCTTCTGTCGGCAAGCCAGGCGCCACTTCACCACGGGCTGATTTTTCAGAAGTTCCAGCACCTTCATTTTGTGCAGTTTTTGCGGCCTCAGCTTCAGGCGCTGGATTGACGTCAGGAGCTTCAGCAAGCTTTTGCGGAGCTTCGTCTTGAACGGGTTCAACCGGCGGTTCAACGGTTTCAGCAACAGGCTCAGCCTGAGCGACGATATCGGCCGGTTTTTCATTATGGGCATCGGCAATGGCTTTTTGCACGTCAATCTCATCAGGCGGTTCGACAGGTGCGACAACAACCGGCGCGGCTTTGATTTTAGCCTTTTTATTAATTTTTTTCGGAGCGGGGGCCTTTTTTTCTGGAAGTGGTTCAACTGCGGGCGGCGCTTCGACCACCGGCTCAGATTGAACAGGAGTTGCCGTGGTGTCATTGACCGCTACTTTTTCAGGAAGCTTGGCTTCTTCCGGCTTGGGCTCCTCAGGCAAAATCTTCGCTTCGCCCTTGATGTCCATAAAAACGGTATCAGACCCATTGCTTGAATTGGCGGCACCCGCAGCGAGTTCCGGCTTCACGTCTTCATGACTGGCCCACATGGGCAGGGTCGCAATGACGATTAAACCAATGGCATGCAACAGGGCCGATAGGCCGATACATCCCATACTTCGTTGATTAAGGTCTCTTTCATTCGACATACTCACTCCTGACTTTATACCCAAGCAGAGCTTTTTCAAATCTCAGGCCAGATGAAGTCGGAATGAGAGGCAAGAGGAGTTAGGGTCAGTGATAACTCAGAAGCCACTCCTGAATTTTTTTCTAAACCCAACTCGTTAGCGGGAATTAGAATTCCATGAATCAAAAATTCCTGGGCGATCGTTAATAACGTGGACAGGACGGATCTGTGTACCAGAATGATATTGTTTGAGTTCTCACAAGAAATGCAGATGTTTACTCCACTGTCTAAAATCTCATGACGAGACGAAAACTGGCTGCTGATTTGCTTTATTTAAAGGTCATCAACTGAATCAATTTCCGGAGGTGAGTTCAATGGGTCATAATTATCTCAGCTTGCGACAGTCTAAACCAATCGTAGCATTTGCCTTATTACAGTCACTCGTATTGAGTGGTTGTGGGGCATTTCAGGCGACAAGCTTGCCGAGTCAGAGTACCACTCCGCGCAGTCTTGCGATTAGTTCCCAAACCAATTCCAATTCCAAGGCCTTGGTATTGGCCTTAGCAAATAGCGTCGTAGCACCCAACAGCCAAGTCCAACTTAATCCCACAGGTGGCACGGCACCCTATACCTACACACTCTCAGGCAGTTTTTCTGGCGCCAGCATTACT
>JAYVXN010000356.1:0-4313 GCA_043785085.1 Bdellovibrionales bacterium
CCGAAGCGCTAGCAGGCGGCTAACGAGAGGGCGACCAACGAAAATTCTGCGCAAAAGACCAAGCAAAAAGTCCAAAAATTAAATGGTCAGAGCACTAGCTCTTAGTAAGCGCCAATGTTATAGCCACTAGTTCCGCTTGGAACCGTATTCCCGTAGTAGTCCCGACCACCGGAGCTGCTGATCGCCGTGCCGGTCCCAATGTATGCACCATTGGTCGGCACATAGCTTGCCGGACCGGGTAGTGAGCCGTTGAGAGTTCCGACCGGCACCGTGCCTGAGAAGCTTGGATCTGAGGTCAGGGTCTCGGCCTGGCCACTGCCGCAGTAGCCCCAGTCGGAGCCCGAAGAGCCGGCGTAGCCATTCGTGCTAAAGCTGATGCCCGACAAATCCATGTTGCCACCAGAGTAGAGGTTGCAGGATGTATGAACATTGTTGGCAGACGTCATCAGAATATTATTTTTGAAGATTGAACCCGTTGGCGCATTCCATCCAACCCATGAAACGGCAGCGTTCGAACCATTGGTGTTGAACTGATAAATGGTGTTGTTATAAACCTGAAGACCGGAAACTGCGTTGCCTTGACCTGCAAAACTCATGGCTCCCCCGCTGGTGGATCCTCCATTGTTGTCGTTTTCTGAAATGTTGTACCGAAAGATGTTATTGCCCCAGATCGGCCCGTTGTTTAATCCCATCCATCCAAACAGTCCGGTTCCAAAGTTGTTGTGCGTGTAATTGTATTCCACAATGCTGTTGACGGTGCTGCCGTCGAGATCAATGCCATCCCAATCACAACCCGAAACAAGGCTCGGATAAGGTCGCGTATTGTAGACTTCGTTGCTGCTGACGATGATGGTATCCACGTTCGCGGTTTCAATGCCCGACATCCCGCCGCAGCTGGTGGTATTTGCACCAATATCATGGATGGTATTGCTGCTCACCACAACATTCGCAGGTCCTTTGTTGTCATTGAGAATTGTGATCCCTGCGCCGGTGTCGTTGCCCGGAGAACCGATGTTATAGACCGAGTTACCAGAAATAAGACTGCTGGTAATGACACCGTCAAACATAATGCCACTGGCATCTGCACTCGTCACCCCACTTAATCCATGCACGGAGTTGTTGATGACTTGGATGTTGTAAATCGGTGTGCCTCCACCGCCAACGGGTTCATTCGGTGCGTCCAGGACCAGAATCTCAGCGCTGCCAAACGGATTGTTATTGGGGGTGTTAAACCCGCCAATGTCGTTGTTCCGGACGATCACGTTGTTGATTCCAGCGCCTGTCGCTTGAACGATCACCCCATTGCCATAGCCATTTCCTGGCCGGAGTGTCAGGTTCTGCATGATAAATCCAGAGAGCGCGGCATTCGCGCCGTCGATCATCACCACGCCCCACTTGTTATTGCTGACGCCACTGTTTTGACAAGCTAAGGTCCCAGTGATCGTCGCATTGCCCGAGCCATAACTCCCAAGGACAATGGGATTGCTTGCGGAAGAAGAGGCAATATTGGATCCCGTCGCCATATAAACACATCCAGAAAACTGATCACCACCATTAAACATCAAACACTGACCGGGACTGAGACCGCCTCCAGCATATGATGATCCCGCGTTGACCTTCGCAATCGTTTGCCAGGGAGCCGATGGGGACATTCCGTTGTTAGCGTCGTTGCCATTGGCAGCCACATAGTAAGTGGTTCCCGAACAAGCCGCTACTGGTGCCGGTACTGGTGCCGGTACCGGTGTCGCGATTCCGGGGAGAACCACGGTTGAGGCCAGCTGGTTCTGACCGACCTGATCGAGGGCACTAAACTCGCCGCAATTTTGAAAACAAAGTATTGAAAGGATCAAGACGATGGCGATCGTCGCTTTCGTCAATAGTTTACGCGTTTTCATAGGTCCCCCATTAAATTATCGGAATGAAACCGGACTTTCGTTAGGAGCGTGCAAGAGAAAATATTCGAAATTTAGTCTCTGTGTCTCAATCTAAGACGGCTGAGTCTCGAAGAAGATCAAATTCGAATCGCACCACTCTTGCCTCGCGAAAACCGAATCCCTAAGGACTCATTCGAATTCCTGGGTTGAGGGCGGATTTGCCGTCAAGAAATCAGTTGGCAGGTTAAATTTCTGGTTCGAAGTGGATAGACCACGCAATTGCAACTGCATCCGAATGACCTTTGCGATTAGAACTGTACCTAATACTAGGCATTGCCGACGATGAGCTAAAAGATCTCGATTTATGATAGGTTAAGATATATCATCTTAACAGAGTTAAATTTCGCGTAAAATAACAAAAAACATTCAGGATTGTATGAGTACAAAATCAACCGCTCAGCAATTGAAGCCTCTGCCGGTCTTCTTCTATGGCGAATATCTCCTACCGGTCGAAAATATCAAGCGCCGCTGGCAAGACGACCCCTCCATCGCAGTTATCGATGTCCGTACAACCTCCAGCTTGATCAACACCGCAAAGGATATTGAGAAATTCATTATCGTTTACCATGTCACTTCGACTTCTGATCTGCACGCCATTGTTGAACTCATGAAGGTCTGCCAGAATACATTAACCAATCAAAATGGACAGATCCTGATTATCAGTGCCTCCGGATTTAGCAATATAAAAAACATTTTGGCAAACCAGTCGGCAGTCGAGGTCGTGGCAAACTCCCTTGATACCGCCGATCTGGAAGACCGAATCACGAGAAAGTACCAGTCTCTCACCTCCGCAAAAGAAAGATCCCTTCGGGATGTGCCCGGGAGTGAAAATCTAACTCTGGCTTTTGCCAGCCAAAATGGCCTGCTTGATAGTTCTTTGATCGTGGTTCCGGGTGAAAAGGAAAAGAAAGACCTCGCTGCGGTAGCCAAATCCTTACTTCCAGAATTTGCACATGAAGTGCCGGCCGTCGAAGCAAAGGCAGCAAAGGCTAAGACATTTTTTCCGATTTCTGACCGTACTGAGGCTGTGTCATTGATTATGGAATGCATAAAATACAAATCTCTGGCGATGGTCTACAATGAAGCCCTGTCGAGTCAAGTGACAGCGCAATTTAACAGTTTTAGTCCCGAGACAAATGAAGTGAGGGTTTCTATAACGAAGGGTTTTCTGAGTGAAATTGTGCGATCCAGTCAGCAACGCGATGATATTTTAATTAATTTTGACCTCAAACGTGCCAGAGTATTCTTTCGCTCGCAAGACTACTCGGCGCGTAGCAATGACCTGTTTATTAAAGTGCCCGAAGTCATATTCGAAGTCCAACGGCGCGCCAATTTGCGTCTACAATTATTTGACCGTCAAATGTTCGCCAATTTTTTAGCTGATGGATTATGGATTTCGTTTCAAATTGTTGATCTCAGTGTCCATGGCATTTGCGTCCAGGTGCCATTAGAGGTGGCAAAAAAATGGCGAGAAAATAAAAACAGCGTTAAGCAGCTTGCTTTCACGATTGGCAAAAAACAAATTTCAATTCCGCAGGTGCGCCTCGCGCACTTGAAACCGAGTCTTGATTCTGAAAAAATGGCCCAGGTGGGTTTTCAGTTCTTAGATACATCAAATCGGGATTTATGCGCCCTGACGATTTTTATATATCGCGAAAATATCTCCTATCTTGATGAAATTAATTCTAGCGATGAATGAATCTACGGGCCGGCTTCTGTCGCCAATTCTCTTTCCACTTTTTCGCGCCCTTCTGCGAGGCGCACCGTGGAAAAAAGGCAAACAGACTCTTGCACATCACTTTTTTCAGAATTTTCTCAAGGGAACGGCAACGACTCTCACCATTTCGTTTCATCATCTAAAACTGCGCCTACGCCTTGCCGACCGAATTCAAAGCATCTTTTATTTTACCGATTTATACGAACCTCAGACAGTCGCAGAGATCATTGACTCACTGCCAATGGATGAGATGTCCGTTTTTGTCGATGTGGGCGCCAACACCGGGCTCATTGCGCTGCAGATCTTAGTGGCACGACCACTGGCGCGCTGCCATCTCTTTGAGGCCGATCCAACGATTTTTGAAGAACTTTCCGAGCGCATTGAGCTGAACGGCCTCGTCAATGTGGAGTTGCATCATAGCGCGGTCAGTGACGGACAGGCGCAAAGGCTGTCCTTTCAAAGGAGCACAAACTTGTCGGAGTCAGGCTGGGGCCGCGTCGACTATTCCGGTGGTCCGACTAAAGTTGAGGTCCCTGCCATCTCGATTGATCAGTTTATGCAGACAAACAAATTGGATCGTATCACTGTGATGAAAATTGACGTTGAAGGCGGCGAAGAGCGCGTTTTACGCGGAGCTGCACTCGCCCTTTCACAAAAACGAA
>JAYVXN010000357.1:0-4311 GCA_043785085.1 Bdellovibrionales bacterium
GTCTATCAAAATGGCGGCACCATTTACATCTGTGGTAATGGCGGATCCGCAGGCACTAGCAACCACATGGTCAACGATCTCAGTAAAGGCACCGTCAGCGAAGGTAAAAAACGCCTCCGTGTGATTGGTTTAGCCGATAATATGAGTCTGCTCACGGCTTATGCCAATGATTGTGGCTATGAGTCGATCTTTGTTGAGCAGCTCAAGAGTCTCTGGAAGAAGGGCGATCTTTTGATTGCGATTTCAGCGAGCGGCAATTCACCAAACGTTTTACGAGCGGCCGAATATGCGCGCGAAAATGGTGGTGAAGTGATCGGTCTGATTGGGTTCAGTGGCGGCAAGCTGAAGGAGCTCTCCAATTATGCCATTCATTTTAAGTCTCACAATTACGGTGCCGTTGAAGATGCGCAGCTGATGTTTTCGCATTTGGCGAGCCAATATCTTTGTTACTACATTAAGGAAGCTTAAAGATGAGCGAAAAACTGTACGGCGAAATCGCCATTGAAGAAAACCAGCTGGAACGATTTGAAAACCGCACCAAGGTGCGCCGCTATGAAGTCGCTTTTACCTGCCCTGAGTTTACTTGTGTTTGTCCACGCAGTGGCTTTCCGGATTTTGCCACGATTCATATTAAATATGTGCCGGATCAGTATTGCGTCGAGCTCAAGTCGCTGAAACTGTATATCAATGGTTTTCGCAACGAAAAGGTCTTTCACGAGGATGTCACCAATACCATCATTCAGGATTTAATTGATCTTCTGGACCCGCATGAGATTGAAGTCGTGGGTGACTTCACGGTGCGTGGAAACATCAAGACCGTCGTGACGGCAAAACATGTGAAGACTAAATAAATTCCGGCAGCGCCTCCCGATCCGCGAGGATCGTCAGGCCACCATGAGCCAATAAATACTGCGCTGGAAGTCCCAAGTTTTGCGGGTCTAAAACCTTCTTCAGGATCTCGCGCTTTTTCACACCCTGGACCATAAGTAAAAGGCGCTGGCAGCGCAGAAACGCGCCCGCCCCATACGTCACACCCCAAGTGTGCGCTTCAAGTCCCAACAACTGACAGGTCGTTTCACTGAGTTGCACGCAGCCGCTTTGAAATGACGAAGGCAAACCCGGTTCGTGAAACCCGACATGCCCGTTAAGACCTAATCCGAGCAGGCCAATTTCGGCCACCTGATCGGCTTGATCAATCCATTTTATTTGCTTGAGGTAAGACGGCAACTGCTGGCGAAAAAATCTTTGAAACTCACCCTGTTTCGCACCACTTTTAATTTCGTCGATTTGCAGAAGCGAGAGGTTTTTTAGGTAGTCCGGTTTAATCTTTTCCCAAATTCGGTACAATCCACCTGGCGTTTGTCCAGCTGGTATAAAGAGACTTTGTGCCGAAGTCTGGCGCACTTCTTTCTCACACCATTCAGAAGCAACCTGACTCAATTCGTCGGAGGTTTCGCAGATGATCAGTTTCATGGTTAAATACTATGAGCCCAGCGTAAAAATACAAGGGGTTTAACTCGCAAAGGAGACGTCCCCATGTCAAAGACAAAACACGGTTTGCTCTGTGTCGCCCATCCGGATGATGAAAGCATTTTTTTTGCTGGGCTACTTTTGCAAAAAAAATCTGTGAATTGGACGGTAGTCTGTGTCACCGATGGTAATGCCGACGGCCAAGGGCAAAAGCGCCACCGGCAGTTTCTGCGCGCGTGCCGATTGTTGGGAGTCAAGCGGTGCCTGCATTGGAAATTTCCTGACAAATATGAGTGTCGGCTCCCCGTCGAGAAACTCATTCACGAGCTCAGTGCTCTCCCTGAGCCCGCGCAGGTTTATACTCACGGAATTCTCGGGGAGTATGAACACCCCCATCATCAAGACGTTAGTTTCGCTGTGCATTCGGCTTTTTCAAACCGTGTCCCGGTATGGAGTGTGGCCTACAATTCCTATCCTGAAGTCAGAATCAATTTGAGCGCGACGCAGTTTACCGTAAAAAGCAAAATTCTGACGGAAATTTATGGCTCAGAAACGCAGCGATTTCTCAATCTCCTGCCGGCGACTTCGAGCGAGGGTTTCACGCGTGTTTCTCTAAAAGAAGTCACGGCTCTCTATGACTTTTTTGCTCATGCCAAGCCGCTACGAGGTGCGGCTCTGGAAAAATATCGCTGGTTGAAAGGCTATTTGCGAGAGCGCGGCCCCGTTCAGCGGCAGCGCCCCTTTTAATTATTTAACTGGAGTGGGTGTGGGCGTTGTGGGAGCAAGGAGTGATTGAATCGTCACTTTAGCGCCGGCTTGAATGCGGTCTTCGGTCAGATATTGTTTCACTTCCGCAACGGCCACATCATTGTCTTGGGCCACGATTTCTGCAATCGCAATTGGCGTCAGACCAATTGCCATTTTATAGCGGAGCCGTGAGTTGCAAGGGTCACCTTCCCATTTGTAATCCATGTTTTGCACGTAAAATCGATCGCCGACCTTGGTGTTATAGCGACTCCCACCTCGCATCACAATGTGGGTGTCATTGTTGGCGAGATCTTTATCCAAGATGACTCGTGACTCCCATACATCTTGCCAATTGCCGGTCGTACTTTTTGCGGCAATCAGATCAGTGACGATGCCGCTCAGGGCTTTAGCCATCGATGATTTAATGACGTCGGAGATGGCGGTTTTAAAAAAGAAATCAAAGCCAATTGGAAGGACTCCAATATCCAAACCGACATTGACGCCGTTTTGGTAAGATTTGCCTTCAGTGCTGAATTGCGGCTCTTGGGTGAGGAGGTCATCCATACGCAATGCGAGATCAAGTTTTGACTGCGTAAAATTAATGTGCGCGCCGACACCGCCGGTGGGAGTGGAGAGGCCGGTCGAATCATAACCAATGCGCACCCCAAAGCCATCAGTCATTTCAAAAGAAATCAAACTTCCGCCCAGGACAGTTTGTGGATTATTGTAAACACATGCGAGTGGGTCAACGGGCGCCGGCGTGTCCTGCGCGGCGAGCTGCAATTTATTAAAGGTCTTACCCGAGCCGTCAGTGTCGCCGATAAATCCATATTTACGTAGCAGCTGCAAATTACTGTCTTCACTTTGATCCACCGAGAGTTTCGCGGTCACTAAGGGTGCGGTCCCCGTCGCGCCAGGAATAGCAATCCGATTCATCACCACGAAATTTGCGTAGTTGATGACTTGCAATCCAAAGAGGCTGTTGACGACATATGGAAAGTCCAAGACGGAGCCATCGGGCAGCGTCACCGCATGGCCCGAGATCGCGCCGATTTCAACGTCCATCTTTAGGATGCGAGGCGGAGGTGTCGTGGGGCTCTGCTGGCTGCAGCCACTGTTACCCATGTTGAAGGCGCCGATGGCCATCAGGGCTCCAAGACAGATCACTTTCTTACTTTGTGCCGACATCATAAATGCCCTTTCTAATTGTACTAATTGTCCGATATAAAGCCTTCGGGATTAAAGACTGGGAACATAAGCAAGTCTCAAGTCGAGGAGATCTCTCGGCTTTCCGCCAGCTGTTTCAATACGACATGCGTTAAGTCAGTGATTTTATTTAAATGGATTTTATTCAGATCCGAAAAATAAATTCTTCTCTGTCGAGAGTGTGCACAGAATACTGAAACTGCCGCCGTGAGCTGAAGAGATTGTGTGCAAGGGCTCAAGATTGGGTGACTAGAATTTGCGCAAAAAACAGCTTTTCATATTGCTGGCCTGATCCGGAAGCTCGAAGTCCCAATCTGCTGGTGGCGTTGCTTCGATCACTAGGTGAGGGGCCGCTGCTTTGACCTGCGCCAAAAACTCCAGCGTTGTCCAGTGCTCGTAATTGGTGGCAAAAAGAATTCGGCCATCCACGGTGAGAATTTGCCCAAGCGCTGAAAGTAGCTCCGGGAGATCCTTCTCAATTCGAAACACGCCGCTTTTACTTCGACCAAATGACGGCGGGTCGCAAATAATCAAATCAAACTTAAGTTGTTTTTTCACAGTGAAAGCAAGATAGTCGCGGCTATCGATGGAGCGAAATTCATCCGTCGTACGGCCTTGGCTGTTGAGTGCAAAGTTGGTTTTCGCCCATTGCAAAAAGGACTTACTGATATCAACTGTCACAGTTTTCACAGCGCCACCGAGGGCGGCACAAACACTAAAGCCGCCTGTATAAGCAAAGAGATTTAAGACCGTGCGACCCGCGCTGTGCTCGCGCACCCAGAGGCGATTGGCCCTCTGATCGAGAAACAACCCTGGTGAAAGTCCGCTGTCACGGCGAAATTCATAGCTGACGCCATTTTCTTGCGCCAGCCACCGCTCCGGCGGTGG
>JAYVXN010000358.1:0-4309 GCA_043785085.1 Bdellovibrionales bacterium
GTCAGCAAGTCCCAAGGTGCGAAAGTCTAAATCGACGGTGTTCCACGGGGAGAGTTCACGGAGGCTTCCGCTCAAGTCGCGATCAAAATAACGGCCCCAATAGGTGTCTTTCAATTCAAAAACCACTGGGCCTAGTTCTTGCGCCAACGTTGCGCTCGCTTGATGAGTCGGAGAAAGCCGGAGTGCTTCACCGGTATCTTCATTTTTTGCATCCAGGTAACTATAGGCGACTGAAATGGACGAAACTTTATAGGTGTAACCGGACTGAAGCTCGGCGCCGTAAGAGCGTGCGCTACCATTATTGATTTTTGTCAAAACGCCGGCGTTAGAAGCCGTATCAACTAAATCTGTGTAGCGAATCGTGTACACCGATGAGCCAAAAGAAAGGCCTTCCATAAAGCGTGAGTTTTCGACAGGAGCCTTATTGAGAAAGCCGATTTCAAACTGCTGTGAGCGCTCAGGTCGAAGTCCTGTATTGCCCTTGAAATAGGCGGTTTGCGCAAAACGATCGGACAACGACGGTGGGCGAAAGCCTTCTGAGTAAGTGCTCCAAAGGCGCGTGCGCTCGATATCGGTAAAGGCGCCGAGGGATTTGTAAAAGACACCATAGTTGGCATGATAACGGTAGCTCGGTTGAAGAGTGAGAAACTCGTTGAAATTATATTCAAACGATTGCCCAATTTCCACCGAGTCTTCCACATCTTGTTGGTTATCATTGTAGCTCGCCTGCAACTCACCATGGGTGTAATCAGCGAAGGATTTCATCATCAGGTGCTCAGCCAAGGACGCGCTCGAATCAAGATTCACGGCGTTTTTTGAGGCAATAGCTTTTGCTGCCGATGAGGTGCCCGCATCATAAGTGCTTTCAGAATACAAACTTGAACCACGAATCGTAGCGCTGAGTTGTTCCGAGATTTTCGTGCTCAAATCGGCCGAGCCAAGCGCCACCCAATTGTTGAAAAAAGAGGGCGTCGGAAAGGTCAGTGAACCTGGTGTTGCGCCGATCGAGTTGGCAATGATGGCGCGCTCGCGGATTTTGAATTGATCGCCACCTTGTTCGCCGGAAAGGGTATACCTTTGGGTGGATGAATTATTGAACGTGCGTCGGCCCGCCGTGTTTTGCGTGGTCGATTGAAATAAAAACTCACCCGGTGCGGTTTCTTGAAAAGCACTGAGCTGCAAGAAATCGTTTTTCCGACTAAAACGAATCGGCAAAACGCCGAAAACACTGCGGGTGCCGAATTGACCACCATCATCTGCGATCAGACCGCGGATCGCCGCCCGGTCAAATTTGCGCAAGCGATAATTAATCGCGCCGGCCATGGCTGAAGATCCATAAAAAACCGAAGCCGGGCCTTTGAATAAATCAACTTCACTTAAAACTTCACGCGGAAGCAAAAGCGTCGGAGCCCCGAGCCCGTCAGGCAAGTTGAGCGGAATATCGTCAACCAAAGACAAAACGCGCGTCGCTTGCGCTGAGCCACGAATACTGACTGTCGGTGAGCCATTCTCGCGCGCTTGGACACCAGGCACGGTATTTAAAAAATCGGCGACATTATCGAATTCGATTGGCGTCGTATCAATGTGAAACAGTGACGACGGCCAGTAGCCTGAGCGCTCCGAAAATGCCGTCAGTGCTGTGGCTTCAATGATTTCGGTTGGCTCGGTGCGAATCTGCGCGTTGACACTTTGGGAGATGAGAAAAAGTAAAACAATTAGTTTCGCCATGAAGGCGCCAGAAATACTCTGCTTGTCGTGAGGGGTCAAGTATTGGCAATGAGATCAGCCGGAACTTCACCACTAACGATCGCTTTAGCCAAGCGCAAATGATCCGGGTGGCCAACGAGGCGCGAGATTTCATCAAGAGTGGTTGGCTCGACAGAGACGATTTTATCTTTTTTCAAAGCTAAAACCCGTTTGTTGTTTTCATTAATGATCTTAGCATCTAGCTGGCCAGCTTTCACGGCGGTCTCGATGGCGTCGATCGCGGTCGGTGGACTATCGGGTTCGTTGCAGTAGAGAAGAATATTAATTCCGGCTTGCAGGGCCCGCACGGCAATCGTTTTTTTGTCAAAATTCTTGGTCAGCGCTTTCATCTCTAGATCATCACTGATGATCAAATTGCGGTACCGATACTGTGTGCGCACGATGTCCTGGATGATTTTAGATGAAAGTGAGGCCGGCCAATCTGGATCAATGGCAGGATATTTAATATGCGCCATCATGACCATATCAAGGCGCGCGCGAAAAACTTTTTTGAACGGCGCCATCTCCACCGCATCCAGTTCGGCTAAAGTCTTATTCTCAACAGGAAGTTCATCATGACTGTCGATAATCGTATTGCCGTGTCCGGGAAAATGCTTCGCACAAGGAATCACGTCTGACTTGATGTAACCACGCACTAAAGCTGAGGCCAGACGGCTCACCAACTCTGGGTCGGTGCCGAGCGCGCGATCGCCAATGGCTTTGTTGGCAGGATTACTGAGCACATCCACACACGGAGCAAAATTCAAATTAATGCCCATGGCGCGAAGTTCTTCACCCATCGCCGAAGCAAATCGAAACGCCACAGAAGTTGAATCGATTTTTCCTAAGCAGGCAGCCGCCGGCCACTGTGTAAATGGCGGTGGAAGGCGGTGCACGCGCCCTCCTTCCATATCGATGGCGATCAAAAGCGGGGCTTTTTCTGGCATTTTATGGCGTAAACTTTGGATTTGTGAAACTAAAGCGCGTAGCTGCTGCGGCCCTTCAATATTGCGGCTGAAAAGGCAGATGCCGCCGATGTTATTTTGCACGATAAAATCGGCCTCATCTTTTTCGAGCGCTTTGCCTTTGATTCCGATAATTAGTTGCTGGCCAATGATCTGTCTCACGTCCCACTCGATTCCACGACGAAGTTGCTTTTATTGCATCACGTACCTTGAAAAAATGCAATCAGCCCAGGCGCAAGATTTTCGTGCGCAGGCCTTCTCCAACAAAATTGAAACCCAGCACGAGTGCTAAGATCGCGAGTCCAGGAAACAAGCTCACGTGAGGAGCTTCGACCAGCACATGACGGCCAGAATTCAGCAATGCTCCCCAGGTCGGGACGTTTGCTGGCGCACCTAGACCAAGAAAACTCAATCCAGATTCGGTCAGAACCGCACCAGAAATGCCAAAAGTTGCCTGGACGATGAGCAAACTGAATAAGTTTGGCCATATATGATGAATTAAAAGACGACTGGGCCTTGCGCCCAGCGCAATGGCGCCCAAAACATACTCACGATTTTTCAGATGCAAGACCTCGCCCCGCACCATGCGCGCGTAGCCGGTCCAACTTGTTAAACACATCGCAAAGATTAAATTGCGAACCGAAGGCCCCAAGACCGCGACCAACGTCAAGGCCAGTAAAAATCCAGGGAAGGCATAAATCATATCAATGAACCGCATGATCACTAAATCGGTCCAGCCACCCAAATATCCAGCTAGAGAACCAAGGATCAGACCGACCGCGACACTGACACTCACGACAATCAGTGAAACCGCAAGACTAATGCGCGCCCCGAATACAATTTGCGAAAAAACATCGCTGCCATTTTGATCAAGTCCAAACGGGTGCGACCAGCTGGGTTTTCCGTAGCAGTCCGGAAGCGACATTTGATTCGGGTCTTGCGGTGCCAGCCAAGGAGCAAAGAGTGCTGCGAGAATAATCAGACAGATAACAGTGAGGCCAATCTTAAAGCGCTTATTCACGACAGACGCAATTGCGGGTTGGCCGCCGCATAAGCAAGATCCGTGAGAAGATTAACTGCGACATAGGTACAGGCAATGAAAAGGGTGCAACCTTGAACGACGGGATAGTTGCGATTTTGAATGGCTTGAAAGAGCAAGGTACCAACGCCGGGCCAATCAAAAATCGTTTCAATAATAACCGTGCCAGTGAGCAGTCCGCCGAATTGCAAACCAATCACGGTGATCACGGGCATCAGCGCATTACTGAGGGCATGTTTAAAATAAAGTGGCACCGGATGCAGACCTTTGGCCCGGGCGACGCGAATGTAGTCCTCATTGATAATGTTGAGCATTGAAGCTCGCGTGGTTTGCATGAGATACGAGGACAGACTTGAAGCCAGCGTGATTGCCGGTAGAAGCAAATGGTCCAAGCCACCGCGCTCACTCACGGGCAAAAATGGCCAGTGAAATGAAAAGACCAAAACCAACATTGGCGCCAGCCAAAAAGCCGGGGTCGACATACCGAGAAGCCCCCAGGCGGTGACCGCTTTATCAAGCCAGGTGTGGCGTTGAACTGCGGCAAAGACCCCAAGAGGAA